>NZ_CAUVXG010000026.1:3706-69696 GCF_963555885.1 Protofrankia sp. Cr2 | reverse complement strand
TGGGGCTTCCACTGGCGGTCGGTGCTCACGTTTACAGTTATCGCGGCCGGTGTGATCGGTGCCGTCGCATGCGGGGTGTCGGTCGTGTGCGGCGTCGCGGTGGGTATAGCGGCCGGCGCCGCAGCCTACGCGGCGGAGAACGCGGGAACCAGCAACTGGAGCTGGACGGGCTTCGGCGTTGCAGCGGTAGTCGGCGGCCTGCTGAGCGTACCCGTCGCGCCGGAAGCTACAGCCGGCCACGCCGTTTACCACTCGGGCGCCGGTAGAGGAGCCAATAGAGGGGGCTCCACGGGGAAGCGGAGGCATGCACAAATACAACAAGGGCGGCGAGCAATATCTGATGATATGATTGAACAAGCTATTCGTACCGGTCGGCGGATGCCTGGTAATAAGCCGGGAACCACCAAATATAAGGGCCGGAAGATCTGGGTGGTAACAAATCAACATGGTCAGGTTGTGTCGACTGGATGGAATTAAGTCGCCTGGGGTTGCCAATGATAGAGGATCTTGATATGGAACTCGCCGCGGAGGCATGCCATGTTCCGGTCGAAACTATTGTCGACCTTCTGCAAGCGGGCAAGCTACCAGGCGCGTGGATTCCGCGACGTAACCTTCCCAATCGCTGGTTGATTCCAGTAGAGGACTTGAAGAAGGCGGGCCTTTCTGTCGACAATGAGTGGCTGGAAGGGTATGAGGCTTCGTTTGGGCCATGATATTTTGTAACTGTTCGGCCGGTTACTGAAGGGATGAGCCGCCTCGGGTTGTTTGGAGGCTCTGGCCTTCGGTGCTGCTGACGATTACCGGTTGGGGTTCGAGTGTGAGTGGGATCGGGCCGCGGCTACGGTCTACTCGGTCCGTCGGTAAGTGCCCGGCCTGATGTAGTGACGATGCCCCCGCCCGAGACGATCGGGTCGGGGGTATCGTCATGTCCACCGGCCCGGCTCTTCCCCGTAGAGAGCCGGGCCCGTGGCCGTTCGGGGCGTGGGTCAGAAGCGCATTTCGCCGTTCTCGACGCCGTCGATGAACGCGGCCCACTGCGCGGGAGAACGCCAGGACGGGTCCGGTCGGGTGGGTGGAGTCGCGGACGACAACCCCGCCGTTGAAGGCACCGGCCTCGACGCACATGCCCCCGGCGCCGTTGGAGAAGGACGACGTCTGCTGGCTTGTTTGTTGCACGCGCAGGCCAGTACTCCACGCCCCTGCCGACGAGGGATGGGGCGGGCACGCCTGGCCTGCGCGCGTTCGTGACGGAGCTCCCCGGACGGGGCGACACGGGCTGTCCGGGGAGCTCCGGTCTCAGGTCCCCCGGCGGGGGTTCACGTGGGAGAAGTAGGCCGGTACGACCCGGTAGTCGCCGATCTGGTGATGGCGGGCGTGTGCGTCGGCGTCAGCGACGGTGGGGAAGATCAGTAATGCCCGGTCCGGCTGGCCGTCCGCGTTCAGGGCCACCACCACATAGGGGGTGGCACGGGCCGTCTGGGATTCGCCCGGCGGGGTGGCGTCCATCCAGGCGGACGCGACCAGCCGGCGGACGTAGGTCTTCGGCGACGGTGGTATCACGGCATCCCCCATTCGTGTTCTGCCTGCGTGGCCGACCGGTTATCGTGCCGACACAACACATTCCACGACGGTGCGCGACAGGCGACTAGCTGTGATCCCATGCGGGTGTCGTGACACACCCGTCACGCACACCTCACGCACGTGTCGTCACACCGGGCAGGAGGGGACACAGGTGGACGATGACGCCGCGGTCGCGCACCTCGCGGGCCGTATCCGCGGATTACGGCTCGCCGCGGATATCCGGAGTCTCGCCGAACTGGCCCGGCGCACCAACCTGGACCGTGCCGGCATCAGCCGGGCAGAAGGTGGGCAGCTCTTGCCGTCGGACGTGGTCATCCGGGCCATCGACACCGCGGTGGGTGCCGGCGGAGAGTTGGTCGAGCTCCGCGCGCAGATCTACCGGGCGCGGCTCGGCATGGAACCGCGAGAGGATGCGGACTCCACGGACCGGCGGCAGATGTTGGGAGCGGGTGCGTTCGCGGCCGTGGCCGCGCTCGCGGCGGACACGTCCAGGGACATCTCCCGAGCTGACCCTGATCCGTTGACGCTCGTCACCATCGAGGATGACATCGAACGGTTCGCCGCGGTCTACGCCACCACCCCGCATGCGATGCTCGTCCACCAGGTCGAACGGCGCTGGATCCAGGTCGACAGCGCTCTGATGGCCCGTACCAGTCTGGCCGTGCATCATCGTCTGATCGCTGCCGCCGGACGCCTGTCCTACCTCGTCTCCCGGCTGGCGTTCAACCTCGGTGACTTCGCCACCGCCCGGCATCTCGCCGTGCTCGCCGGGCAGTACGCCGAGCAAACCCAGGATGCGGTGTTGCTCGCATCGGTCGCCGGGATGCATTCGGGGATCGCCTACTACCGCAGGCGGTATGACGTTGCTGTGGCCGTCTTTGATGAGTACCCGCCGGATCCCCCGTACCTGCAAGCGCGGAACGCGGCTTATCGTGCCCGCGCCTATGGTCGTCTCGGCAATGCGCCGGCGGCACGGGCCGAACTGGCCTCGATGCACCGCTGCTTGACCGACGACCCGCCCCAACCGGGAGACCTCCCACTCGGGGAGGCGGCGGCGGGCATGTTCACGGCAAGCACGCTCGGGTCAATCGGGGAAGGCATCGAAGCCGAACCGTGGGCCCGACGCTCCGTCGCAGCGCATGAAGCCGCCGGGCCACGAGCGAACCGGGAGGAGTGGGGACACGCCCTGCTGACGCTCGCAACCGCACTGATCCACCGGGAGCGGCCGGAACCGGAGGAAGCCGCCCGGGTCGGCGTCAAGGTCCTAGACGTCGTGGACGGCCATCCAACCCATACCGTCAGCCAGCGGGCCGGGGAGATGCTGGGCATGCTGGCCGACCATCGCAGCCTGCCCGTGGTGGCCGACTTCCGTGAGCGGCTGGCAGCCGCACCCCGCCCGGCGCTGACGACATGAGCGGCCAGCTGCTTGGTGAGCCGACCGTCATCATTGTGCCCACAGTGGTCACAGACCGGTTGGTCCTGCGCTGTTGGCGGCCGGGCGACATCGACCCGTACGCGGTGATGAACGCTGACGGCGAGACCATGCGTTACCTCAACGGCACGTTCGACCGGGATGGCACGGAACGCCTGATCACTCATCTGATCGGGATGTGGGCGTTGCTTGGGCACGGGATGTGGGCCGTCGAGGACAAAGCGACCGGCGAGTTCCTGGGTCGCGCCGGGCTCTACTACGGCCCCGGCTGGCCCGGTGTCGAGGTCGCGGTGTCGATTCGCCGGGACCGCTGGCGGGAAGGACTCGGCACCGAAGCGTGCGATGCCGCGGTGACCTGGGGGTTCGCCGCTCTCAACCTGGACGAGATCGTCACATTCACCAACCGGGGCAACGCAGGGATGAACGGGATCGCCCGCACGCTCGGCATGACGTTTCAGGGTGAGGCGTCGGCCATCGGCCCGTGGAAGGACAACAACGTGTACTCGATCAGCCGAGAGGCGTGGGAGGCACGCACAGGCGGCTGATGTCCGCCAGGGGTTTCAGGCCGAAATGCGAGTTGTTGTTGAATTAAATAATGGTTCGGAAGTCTCGTGTCTCGCTGTCAATCGAGCTAATCTTGCCCGGATGCAAAACAGAAGAAGTCACGTTGACAATGTGGTGGCAGACCTGGAGGAACTGCGGACCGTATATCTTGGTGATGGAAAATCTTCCTGAGTGACGGCCGGCAGGTCAACGCCGCCAGCTATGGGGCGGGGGCCTGGCAGGTTGCCACGACCGAGCATGACGCCAAGGGCAACGTGATCCGTACGTTGGGTGCGGGGAACCGGGCGCAGGCGCTCACCCCGACGGCGGACACGGATCCGACGGTGACCGCGCTGACCACGGTCACGGCCAGTGCCCGGGTTGGCGGCATCAGTACGGGTACGGATCGCGACGGTCGGGTGACGGTCAACGGCTATGAAGCCAAGGCCGGGCTCGGGAGTGCGTAAGCGGCATGCCGATCAAGATTGCGCCGGGAGCGGTCGTATCGGCGGGCGGCGGAATCGGGGCACCTGGAAACACCCCGCACCACCCAGCATCCCGGCAGTGCGGTTGACGTCAGGATGCCAGCCACTTGTCGAATGAAGACCTGTCGGTGACGTTGGCGGGGCTGCCTCTCCGTTGGGTGCGGAGGGTCTGGACGTAGCCCCACAGGGCGTCGGCATCGACCCATTCCTGCTTTGTCGCGACCCTCAGCAGGTGCCAGGTCCTGACGACCCGGATGCCGTTCTGGGCGGCGAGCCGTCCGCCAACCGCTCCAGCAGATCCATACGGTTGATGATCGCGAAGTTGATCAGGACAGTGTTGTCCGGGAACAGGAGCACGGCCACGGTTCAGAGACCAAGCGCCATAGCGAGATCATCGACGTCCACGTCGGGCACTGTGGGGATGTCGACTTCCAGTGCATCGGGATCGATGCCGAGCATCCAGGCGAGCGTTCCCTTGCCGAGAGCCCCGGATGCGATCCCTGTGAGGTGTGCCTCCTGGAGGGAGAGGGGGAACCGACGCTGGGCGGCCGCGTCCATGCGTAGGGTGATCTCGTCCTCGCCCGAGTCGGACGCCCAGTAATGGCGCAACAGTCGCTGGGTCGTCTGTCCGGCCCATGTCCGCACGACTGTGGGCAGGTGGCCGTTCAGAGCGTTCAGGCGGCGGGCGAGGGCGTCGGTGGACACTCCCCACTGCCACACGAGGCCAGCCAGCCCGACGGCGTCCAGGTGCTCCCAGTCGATCGCGGCGAGCGACTCGCGGGGGAGTAGGAGGTCTGCGGCGAACGCGTTCGCCGCCGCTTCGTGCCTGTCCCGCTCTGCGTCGGAGAGCTCCTGGTCGTGGTGGCCCCCGACGAGGTGGCCCAGCTCGTGCGCCATCGACCAGTTTTCCCGGAACCAGTTCCCGGTCGCCGGGAGCGCGATCACGCGGTGCCCACCTGTGGTGAACGAGTACGCAGTGGACAGGTCGGCGACCCGCACGACATCGACGCGGAGCCGGTTCTCCAACTGTTCTGCGAAGGGCCGCACGAAATTCTCACCCAGCGTCGATCTGACGTCATCGGGGCTCTGCGGAAGGGTCGGTGCCTGCTGCGGCTCGGGGTAGGTCTGCCGGTACGCGAGGGCGATGTCGCGCAGCACCTGCTCGTCGGCATCGCGTCCGGGTATGTCCCGATGGCCCGTCGCGTGGTCGAACCTGTGACGCGCGGCGACGACGAGCCGATGTGGGTCAGGTTTTCCGGTGATAAGCCAATGAATGTCCGCATTCAGCAGGTCGGCCAGGCGCGCCAACTCGATCGAGGAGAAGGCACGCTTGCTGTTCAGGGCACGCGAGAACGCATCGGGAGTCATCCCGATGTTTTCTGCGATGTCCCGATGTCGGATGGTGGGACAGGCCCGCGCGATGTGCTCCAGCACCCGGTCGCCGATGCTCTGCATG
Organism: Protofrankia sp. Cr2; assembly: GCF_963555885.1. Lineage (NCBI taxonomy): Bacteria > Bacillati > Actinomycetota > Actinomycetes > Frankiales > Frankiaceae > Protofrankia > Protofrankia sp. Cr2. Next base: position 64,199 of record NZ_CAUVXG010000026.1, on the reverse strand, counting down.
GGAGCATGATACCTGTGCTGTTGGGAAAATCCCAACAGCACGCGTCCGTTGTCCACACTGTTGAGGCGTGACGATCAAGTGGCGGGTGTACGTCTTCGGTTCCGGCGGTACCACGACATCCGCCGTTCGTGTTCTGCCTGCGTGGCCGGTCGGTTATCGTGTCGACACGAGGACGACACAACGTACGGGTGGGATGACAGCAGGCCGTAACAGGCCGCTACGTCGGTAGCCGGTTACGGGTAACCGGCGGTTGTTACCCCCGCCATACATGCCGGAGAGCGGCGATGGGCGACGGCGGAACAGCACGCGAGCTGGCCGACCGCATCCGGGAATTACGCCGTGACGCCGCCCGTCCACCCGCCACAACGGAAACGGCCGGTGACCTCGATGTCGATCCCGGTCTCTTCTTTGGTTTCGCGGACGGCGGCGTCGGTGATCGATTCGCCGAGGTGTCAAGCGGCGGCCTTCTCCGCGTGGGATGTCCAACGTCCAGCGGGTTACCCGCACCGGCAGCCCGAACGGGTCGACGTGTGTGCGCTCGGCCAGCGCCGTTCCCGCGACGACAGCCCCGGGCCCGCCGCCTCCCTGATCAGCATGTAATGGAACAGCCCGATCTCCCGGGCCCGGTCCAGCCGGGCACGCTGTTCCTCCTTCGGCGAGCAGGTCTGGGGAGATTCACATGAGCGCCGTCAGGGCCGGCGGATGTCGGCAGAGAATGTTAATCTACGTCAGTGATTCTGAATGTTTGTCTTGATCAGTGGTTGCAGGCGATCAGGTTCGCTGACGAGCTGCCCGGTCTTGCGGTCGGGCCGGGTCGCTGCAGCCAGGGCAAGGATCCGCCAGGTGACCCGGACGAATACGCCTCCGAAGCTCCGTGCACAGTGTTGTTCGAGGTTGGATTGGCCCCTTGAGCGTGTCGTCAACCGATTCCCGGTGACTAGCGGACGGCGTTGAGCCGGCCCTCGTCGGCGCTGGGGCACGCAGCGCCCGCCCGGGGCGTGATCCTGCTATGAGAGGGCTCAGACGTGCCTGTCTGGTCGATTGCAGCAAAGGACGCAAATGGTGATGGGAGTGCACGGGACTGGCCAGCGGTACGACCCGGCCCGGTGCTTGGAGAAGGAGGCGCGCTTCTGATGCTCTCGTCCCGTCAGGCACGCCTCAGGCCGGTGGCGTGACCCGGCATGCAGACCGCCGCTGTGCCAGCTGCCGACGTCACGATAAGCATTCCGTGCCATCGCTCGGGTCCCTATATCGCCCAGGCGGTCGAGAGTCTGCTGGGGCAGACCTACCGCAACCTCACGGTCGTGGTCGTCAATGACGGTGACCCGGATCCGCCATGGCCGCTGCTGGCGCACCTAGACGACCCCCGACTGGTCCGGTTCGACCTCTCCGCCAACCATGGGCGCTACTTTGCCGATGCTGTCGTCCTCGAGTGGACCACCAGCCCGTACTTCTTGGTTCAGGACTCTGACGACTGGAGCGATCCGAAACGGGTGGAGACCCTGTTACTGGAGCTTCGCCGCCAGCACGCCGGTGCGGCCGTCTCGGCCAGGCGGGTGGAAGGCGCCGGTGCGTCGCAGGAGATCCAGCAATGGCCGCTGTTAGGTACTCCTCTCGCCGAGCGGATGGAACACCGGGTTAATCATCAGGGTCTGTTCAGGGTGGACGCACTCCGCCGTGTCGGCGGGTTCCACCCGGGATTCCGGATTGGTTACGACACCCTCCTGATGAACCTACTCGAAATGGTCGACCGGGTCGTTGCTGTGGACACTCCGCTGTACTACGCAAGAGTTCGCCCGGGGTCGCTGACCACGTCGCCGGACACTGGGTTTGGAAGCCGGCAACGCGCGGTCGCCCAGGGGCGGCTCGAGCGACTCTATACGCATGCACTGCAGGTTTACCGCCGATACCTCACCGGGGCCACAGGCGCCGACGAGCTTGCCGGTGCGATCCGGCGACTGGTACTTGGCTCCAGCCGCCCCGCCGATGTCGCTGCCCTGCGAACCGAGGTAACTCGCCTCTCCAGAGTCCGGTCACCCGTGAACGGCCGCTGAACTCCTGCGCTGACACAAGTGTCCGCGTGACCGCCGTCACGCCGCGGACAGCTCAGACACGCCCCGGACGCGCCCCGTTGACGCAGCATCGGTGGTGATCAACTCAGGTTGCGGAGCCGGCCCTAACGTCCCGGGCCGCATGCGCCCGGCTCGAAGGACCCATCGCGGATGGCGTACTGGCAGTACCAGGATGCCGTCCGCCCTGCTCCCTATACCAGGCGGCGCGGTGGGGCAGTGCCGATGACATTACAAGCTAATTCTGTTTGGGTTTGTTTTACCCGAGTACGTTGCTTGTGGGACTACACAATCGCGGGCATCCGTGCGGAGGCGACGCCGTCTATTCCCTGTTCCGCGCACCGCCCCGGAGTCGCCCGGGGCGGCTCCGAGAGAAAGGCAGCACATCTGTGGGAAAGCGCCAGATCGCAGCCTGCCTGCCCTCTTCATCTCCATGGGGACCACACCAGCCGTCCAGTCAAGCGGGTCTACCTGAGCCTGGTCTCTGCTGGCTGCACGGTCGCCGATGAGAAGGTGCGCACCGACTCGCCGAACAGGTCATTCCATGAACTGCGGACCGTGGTCTCGCCGAACCTCCATTGCAGGGAGAATCTAATGCTAGAATTGATAGCTGACGGCACGCAGGTGGTGCCTCGCCAGCCGCACGCCGCCGGATCGCATCGCCGATCGCGGCACGCCGCCCGGTCGCATCGCGCGCAGCCGGATCCCGCGCAGCCGCAGCTCACCACCCGCCGGGATCGGGCGTGGACCTCGATCCGCGGCATCGGCCAGCTCTACCGTGACCTGTGGACGAGCGCTCGGGGACGCAGGGTGCGGCTCGTGCTCATCCTGCTGGCGCTGATCGCATCGCGGCTTATCAAGTTGGCTGGACCGCTGCTGTTCGCGCTCGGCCTCAACAGGCTGCAGGAGTCATCGGGCCGATCGATCGGCCCGATGATGTGGTCCATCGCCGCGGTAGCCGGGACGATGGTCGTGTATCTTTGCTTATACGCCCCGGCCCGCACCGCGGAACGGTACCTGGCCCTCGAAGTGCGCCGGCTGTTCACCGATGCGCTCTACGGACATCTGATCAAGCTGCCGCTGGGTTGGCACGCCCAGCACCACTCGGGTGAGCTCGCCCACCGGGTCCGTAGTTCGTCGGAAGCCTTGTTCGAGTTCGCCCAGAATCAGACATTCTATATCCAGATAGTCGCGACCGTCGTTGGCTCGATCGGCACGCTGCTGTTCTTCGATCCGCTGACCGGGTTGATCGCACTGGTCGGCTATGTGGGTATCTTCATCCTCCTGATCCGCATGGACCGGTCACTCGTGACTGAGATATTGGCCCAGAACGAGGCAGAGGCTCGACTTTCCGCGGAACTCTCCGATCACACCGGAAATGCTGCGACGGTGGTCGCACTTGGGCTGGCGGAAAACAGCCGCACGATGTTGCGTGAGCGTCTCGCCGAAGTGGTCCTGGCGAGCCGCGGGGTGTTTCGGCTGCAGCGGCGCAGATGGACGACGGTGGACGCGTTCAACGAGATGATGTGGTGCCTCCTCGTCGCGACCGCGGTTTTGTCGCGGTGGCTCACCACCGGGCAGGTCGCGGTGGGCACGCTCGTCCTCGTGAGCCAGTACGCCCGCGAGATCACCTTGTCCGTGTCCATCACCGTCGTCTACTGGCAGCAGCTCCAGACGTTCAGCGCCGACCATGCGAACGCCGACCCGATCCGGCAGACCGCCCAAGAGCACCGGATTGAGCACCGGTTGTCGCGAGGGTGGCGCGACGTCGAGGTCCATGAGTTGACCTTCAACTATTCCGGCGGAGGCCGCGGCTCCGGCGAAAGCGGCGGGGTGCGCGATGCGTCGCTCGTGTTGGGCCGAGGGGAACGCGTGGCGGTGGTCGGGTCGAGCGGATCAGGCAAGAGCACCCTGCTGCGGGTACTCGCCGGGATATATCCGGCCGAGACCGGACGCATCCTTGTCGACGGCGTGCCCCTTGTCACGCCGGACCTGCGCGGGGCTGCCACGCTCGTGCCGCAGGAGCCGGAGATATTCACTGCGACGGTCCGGTACAACCTGACTCTGGGCGTCGAGTTGCCCGAGGAGGTGGTGCGGCGCGCGTGCGACGTCGCCCAGCTCAACGCAGTGCTCGCCGACCTCCCGGACGGGCTGGACACCATGCTCGCCGAGCGGGGAGCGAACCTGTCCGGTGGGCAGCGGCAGCGGATAGCTCTTGCCCGCGGCCTGCTTGCCGCGCGCGACCGGTCCATACTCCTGTTCGACGAACCCACCAGCAGCCTGGACCCCGCGACGGAACTCGATCTCTACCAGGCCGTCTTCGCCGAGTTCACCGACGCCTGCATCGTGTCCGCCGTCCACCGGCTGCATCTCCTGCCGTCGTTCGACCGGGTGATACTGATGGATTCCGGACGTGTCGTCGACACCGGCACCCATATTGATCTGCTGACCCGCCAGCCCGTCTTCCAGGCGATGTGGACGCGCTCTCAGGGCAACCGCCAGGAAGTCGGCCAGCCCCGGTCGCTGCGCCTGGTCGCGTGATAGTCGGCACCGAAGCCGGCGGCCCGGGGTATCTCACCCCGGGCTCCACACCTGGTACCAGCGCAGGGAGGCACCGCGTGTCATGGCACTGCCATGGCGTGTCATGGCATGATCGGCAACGGTACTTCATCACGTTCACCGTCCGGCCACACCACGGTCGCGCCACCCGGCGTGGCCTCGACCGCGATCCGGACGTCCGCGCTCCACATGTCCGCGCTCCGGACGTCCTCCTGCTGTGCGCCAGCCCCGCGTAGCAGGACCAGCGCGGCGTACACTTCGCCCGGCCGCGCCGGCCCCTCGGTGGCGACCCACGGCGTGACGCTGTGTCGACCGAGCGCGTTGCGCCCCTCGGCGCGGTGGCATCCGGTGACCGTGAACCCGCGCAACCCGATCACGGTCGAGGACAGGCCGTCGGGGCGCTCGGCGCGCGACGTCGCGCCTGCCATGGCAACCTGCGGTGGCAGGTCGGCGGCGAGCGCCCAGCCCCCGATGCGCAGCGGCCATCCGGGCTCCGGCGCACCGACCACGGCGAGACGCACCTCGTGCGCACCGCGTAGCACGGAGGCGGTGGTGAGCCAGGGGCCGGTCCGGTACTCGCCCTGCTCCGGCCACAGGTACGGCTGCGGCTCCTCGCCGGCAAGCCAATGCGCGCGGTGCCGGGAGACCGCCACCCGCCCGGCCAGGTACAGCCGCTGCCAGGGGCGGCGCAACGACGGGCGGCCATCCGGGGCGAGCAGCGCGACGTGGTTGTCCACCGGCGCCGCACGTTCGACGTCGGGCGCCGCGTGCGTCGCGTATCCGTGCCGGGCGTACCCGGCGTCGTCGATGCTCGGGCGATCCGGCCGGGCGCGGTCACCACCGTGCTGCACGATGCGCACGATGCCGTCCGCCGCGGTACCGGAGACGAGCCAGCCAGGGGCGGGGAGAGCCAGCGCCACGTCGTGCTCTTCGATCGGGAGCAGCTCCGCGGCGTCCGTCCACACCGGATCGTCGGCCGGTAGCACCAGGCCGGCGAAGCCCTTGCTCGCCCAGTAAGGCGACCCGGGACCCGAGTACGGCTCGCGCATCAAGGGGAAGGCGCGGTGCCAGCCGAGCGGCAGCAAGCCGGACTCGTCGAGGCAGCCGGCATCGACGAAGTGACACAGCACCTTGCCGGCCAGGCGCCGGGTGCGCCCGGGCGGCAGCGGCGTGGCGTCGAAGATGGCCCCCGCCCAGAACGGCGCGAGCATCGCGAAGCGGTAGGTCTGCGAGCGCCCCTGCAGCAGCGGCGCGCCGTCGGCGCCGACGAGGTGCTGGGCGTCCTGGAGGAAGCGGGTAAGCCGCCGCCGGTACCGGGAGGCGAGCGCCGGGTCCGCATCGGTACCGGAGATCCGGCAGTACCACAGCGGATAGAAGTGCATCGCCCACCAGCAGTAGTAGTCAAAGCTGCGCAACTGGCCGGGGAGCAGCTCGCCGTCGGAGTACCAGCCGTCTCCGGCGTACCAGGCCTCCGTGCGCGCCACGGTCAGCTCGATGTCTGCGGGTTCCCATGGCCCGCCCACCGAGCGTAAGAACGCCTCGGTTACGGCCTGGAACCAGCGCCAGTTGTTGTCCCAGACGGGCGCGCCGATGATGGGTGCCATCCAGTCGACGACGCGCTGGCGGGTGGCGTCGTCGAGCCGGTCCCAGATCCACGGCCGGGTCTCGTGCAGTGCCAGGGCGATCGAGGCACACTCCACTTTCGCCTGGTTCTTCTCGGCGAAGGTGGGCCATCGGTGTGGCGAGCCGGGGTCGGTACCGGCGGCGAGCCCGGCCGCATACCACTCGGCGAAGTTGTGCGGGTCCTGCTCGCCCGACTGAGCGAGCCGGAAGGCAGCAAGCAGGAAGGTGCGGGCGAAGCCCTCCAGCCTGTCACTCCACCTGCCGGAGTGGCTCTCCGGGCCGGGCAGGTCGATCAGCGCGTGGTCGGGGGTGGCGTGCGGGCGCACCGCGAGCAGCATCCGGTCGGCGAGCGCCTCCCAGTCGCGGCGGGTCCAGTCGGCGCAGGGCAAGGCCACGCGGCCACGGTACCGCCGGGGCTGCGCCAGAACATTCCAACGCCGAGATCACCCCCAACCCCAGCGGGCAGGCGTCCCAGAAGAACCCGCTTGACGTGGTGCGCCGCCCGGGTCTCGGTGACCGACCCGGCCGGCAGCACCGTGCTCCGGTACCACGAGCGACCTACGACCGCGACTCACCCGCCGGCAGCTACCAGACCGAGTCTGCCTCCAGGACCGGGCGTCCTCAATCTGTCAGGTCGTCTTCCACCTGCGAATGGGAACGAGAGGCCGCCACGAATTCGGCGGCGACCGGCCAGTCCGTCGACCTCGGGTGACGGGCAGGACCCGCCCACCCGGAGAGACGCTCACCACAGGCCCGGCCAACGGCGCCGGCTACACCGACGACCTGTTCGGGCGCACCACCGGGCTGACGGTCGCAGGTGGGGCGATGGCCAGCGTGGGCTACTACGTCAACGACATGGTCGTCTCCCAAACCCAGGGATCGACCAGCCGCAGCTACGCCCTGGACCCGGCGCGCCGCATCCGCTCGTGACCGCAAGTCTCGACCACCTCGACGAATCATTACGCTGACGGCGGGGACAGTCCGGCGTGGATCGGGGTCTCCGACGACACCTGGACGACGCCTATTGGTAACTGCGTCAGGTTCTCTGAGGGTGACAGGGGAGTGGATGGCGGGCTTACGGACCCGTCCCGGCGGACGTCGAGGCGGTGCGGGGGAGGAACCAAGCGGAGTGGCCGCCCCGACGGCAACGGCACGGCTGTCGGCTGTATGGAGCTGGGTGCTCATCGCCGCGATGGGTGTGGTCGCTCATCCCGTCGCCGTCGTCGTCGGCATGGTGCTCATCGGGGTGGTGCTCTTTGTCCCAGATGTCCCCAATCGAGAACTTCTGGTGATGCCGATCGCGGGGACGGTGTTCAACGTGCTCGGCGCCGCTGCCCGCCGTAACCGGCCCCCCGGCCGGGTGGTGCGGCCGGCTGAGGAACCCGAACTCGCCGCGCTGGTACGCGGTGTGGCCGCGCAGCTTGACTTCCATGCCCCTCTGCTCGTCCGGGTCCTCCCCGTACCGGAAGTGGGCCTGGTGCCGGTGAAGGTCTCCAACCAGCGCGGGTACGCGCTCGTGCTCGGCTGGCCGCTCCTGCGCCGGCTCACCGCGGTGCAGCTCACCGCCGTGGTCGCGCACGAGATCGCCTACCAGCAGAATCTGCTCTCCCGGCGTGACCGTATGTTGGGCGTCACTCGCGGCATGGTTGAAGCGAGCCTGGACAACCGGATCCGCGCGCCGAGAGCCGTCTCCGGGTGGCTGCTGCGCGCCACCCAGGAATACCTCTGGCGTGCCGAGATCGTCGCCGACGCCCGGTCCGTGGAGGTTGTCGGCACTGCCGCCGTGCTCGGCGCACTGCGGCAGGTTCCCGTTATCACCACGACGTTCGAGCACTTCGTGGACGACTGGGTTTCCGTGCTCGCTGAGGACGGTTGTTATCCGGAGGATCTCTACGACGCTCTTGACGCGGCGTTGGACGACCCGCACGTCGTGCGGCGAACGCTTGCCGCGGTGGCCGACGACGAAACTGTGGACCCCTACTCGGCCGCCAGCCACCCACCGCTGCCGGTCCGCCGTGCCGCGTTACCCGAGGGGGTGAGTGCCGGCCGGGACGACAGCCGGCCTGTGCTGCTGCGTCAGGCCGACAATGTGCAGCGGTGGTGCCTGCGGGAACTTTTCCCCGCCGGAAGAGAAGATCTCAAAGTCGATAAAGAGGACGGCGCGGACAGTGCGGAGGGAGTCGGTGCCGGGAGTGAGGGGCTACGGCCCACCCGCGTGCTCGACACCTCCCCGGAACGCTTCGACATCGCCGTGGATGCCGGCGCGGAGCTGATGCGTGCGACCGGGCAGGATTCGATCTCCAGCGCTGTCGCCACCGCGGTCGACGCTCTCGCGGAAGGCAGCTGGCCACGGCTGGCCCGGGCGATCGAACCTGGTGTCGGTTCGGCGCCCCCGCCGCTGCGCGCCACCGCCGTTCGGGACGTCATGGTCGGTTGTCTCGCTCACACGATCAGCGGTCTTCTGCGTGATGCGGGGTGGGAGTCGGCGAGCCGGTGGCTGACCACTGTGCTGCTCGACCCGGACGGTGCGGTCGTCGACGTCCGCGAGTTGATCGAGCAGGCGGTCGACAGCGGTGACCCGGCCGCCGTGCGGGCGCTGCTCGGCGCTGTCACGCCCCGGGCCGCGGCATGAGTCGGCAACGCCCGGTCCTGCAGGTGGCCGTCCTCGGCATCGTGACCGCGATCGCCGGCTTCGCGGTCATCGCCGGCTACTTCGGCTGGCAGGTCCGCGACTATCAGGTGGCGCGGCACCGTGCCGTCGCGGTCGTCGACGGCACGGTCGTCGAGGACGGGATCGGTGATACCGGTGACATCCGGGTCCGGTGGATCGACCAAGCCGGCGGGGAGCACGTGCAGCGCTTCAGGATCGACAACACCGACCGGTACAGGCGGGGACGCGTGTTCGCCGTCGGCTACGACCCGACCGATCCGACACCGGCCGGTTTCCCGGCCGATCCGCAGGAGAGCGCAGCCGAGGAGGACCTGGTCGTACCGATCTGGCTCGTCGGCGCCGCGACAATGATGATTCTTGGATGGTGGATGTTGCGGGGCCTGCTGTTCCGGCGTTCCGCGGGGCTGCCCGGCCAGCCGATGGCGGCCGCGGTACTGGCCGGGCAGAGAGCCAACGGCGGGTGGGCGTTCCTGGGCATCAGTACCTGGATCGCGCTGTCGGCTCCGGACGGAGCCGACAACCCCCACAGGTCCGATCGCTGGCAGCGGGTGATGTGGCACCCGGCCGTGGATACGGTGCCCGACCGGATGGATGTGCTGGTCCACGGCGACATCTCATCAGGTAGGCGGGTTGTCGTGGAGTTGGCGGACTGCATCCGCCTGGTACCCGTCGGTCGCCTGCGACATCGTCCGCCCAAACGGATGCTTCTCAACGAGCATGCCGATGTACGCGTCAGTGTTGTGGACTCCTTCATCCTTCCGGCGGACGTGCCTGCGTCGTCGGCCTACAGGTGGTGGCGGTGGGGGATGGTGCTCGCCCTCGTCGGTGCGGCCGCTGGTGCGGTGATCAATGTTGTCTTCGCCGGGGGTACTGCCGTTCTCCCGTTCGCTGTCGGGATTTCCGCGCTTCTGGTCAACGGCTGGACGCTTGCCGGTACCGAATCCTGATCGCTTATGGGATCCGGTCGGGTGTGAGGGACGGGATATGGACTCTGGTTCAGGTCACAAGAGAGATATAATCGCCGTTCAGTCGTGGAACTGCGTACCTCACAGGACGCGCCGTGAAGTAAGAAAATATGCGCGGAAGGGGCGTCTTCATCCCGATCCTCGGGTTACGGAGATGTCCATAAAATGGGCGGAAGCCGTCCTTCGCAAGGTGCCGCGAAAAGAGCGTAGAATCGAGTTCGACGTGAACTTCATGTACATGACCGTGTACATGGTTTTTTTGGGGGTTGCCGATTTTCTGACGGGGGCGGACGGTGCTTTTCTCGGTGGCTCATCGGGGAACCGGGGGAAGCACAGTCTTCTTGAGAAGAGAACTGCTCGGCGAATTATGAACCTGCGTGACTAAAAAAGTCAGCCACCGATGATCATCTTTTCCTCCGCCAGCACCAGGGCGCAGGACGCAAGGTCGAGGAACACCTTTTCGTCCCGGATCAGCCGCGCTGACGCCTCCTGCGACTCCGGTGTGCTGACCAGCATGTCCGCCAACGAGTCCCACCATAACTCCGCGACCCCGTCGAACGGTCTGACCGCGCCGCGGGAACTGGCGAGAGTGGCCGAGATCCGGTCACCGACTATGTGCGACTGGACGTAGCGCCGGATGTGCAGGAGGTCGGCCACCTCACGGACGAGCGGTGCGTGCCTCTCGTACCAGTAGGCCGCGAACTCGTCGTGGGTCAGGTCGTTCCTGCGGACAAGCCCGAATATCACCTTTACCATCTGTCAACACTCCTCGGGGTTCCGGTGGTCGGCGACTACGTGCCCGGCGGCGATGGTGAGGGCGACCAGGTCGGCGGACAGCGTCCGCAGCGCGATGCGGCGGGGTGCTGCGAGCAGACAGAGGTCGGCGGGAGCGCCCGGGACGATCCGTCGCGAGGGTCCACCGGGCCGGGCGGGGTCGCCGAGATACAGGGCGAGCGCGGTGGCGGCGTCAACCGCTTCGTCCAGGCCGATCGGGCTGCCGGCGGTCGTGCGCCGGGCCACCGCGGCGCGCATCGACGACCACGGGTCCAGGTCGCCGAACGGAGCGTCGGTGCCCCCAGCCACCGCGACCCCGGCGCGGCGCAGTCCCGCGCAGCGGTACAGCCATGGAAGGTCCACGGGGTCGACCTCACGCAGGTACTCTTCGCCGCGTTCGGCGATGAAGTGCGGCTGGGTGACGACGGTCAACTCGCGCTCGACGAGCTGATCCAGCAGATCGGGCGGGATGACGGCGCCGTGCTCGATGCGGTCACCCGGGTGAGCGACCCCCGGTTCGTCGTCGGCGGCTTCGAGGACGGCGATGGTGAGGACGAGGGCGGCGCGGGTCACGCAGTGCACGGCCACCGCCCGTCCAGCGGCCCGCGCGCGACGTACGAGCGCAACCAGTTCGTCGAACTCGACCGGGGCACCATCGTCAATCACGATCTTCACTGGTCCCAGCCGGAGACGCGGGTGCGCTGGCGCCGCGAGCTCGGGGCCTCCGGTCACGGTCAGCCGTTGCGGGAGGTCACCGCGGGTCACGGCGGCGGTGAGCAGGTCGACCTCGGCCGGTCCGGTGCCGGCGGTGGCATCGGTCACGCCGGTGACGCCGAACCCGGCCAGCCCTCGCCCGACGGTTGTCAGATCGGGTGCCGGCGACGGCGGAAGGCGCTCGCGCAGCCAGCCGTCCAACCGGAACAGCCGGCCGTCGGGACGTCCATCCGGGCCGCGTCCTGCTCCGGGCGGTGCGCCGGCATGATCGTCGAGGCCGACCGCGGCGACAGCGGCGGAGTTGAGCATCCACAGTGCCCCGGAGCGGTGCTGCACCCGCACGGGGACGTCCGCGATCATCGCGTCGAGATCGGCTCTGGTCAGTGCGCCGGCAACGCTGTCGTGATAGCCGATGCCGCGGACCCAGCCACCGGGTTGGACCGTTGCTGCGGCTGCGGCTGCGCGCAGGGCCGCGGCCAGTTCCTCGCGGTTGCGCACGGCGGGCGGACCGCAGCACACCGAGCCGTCGGCCGCAGCCACCGCGAGTAGATGGATGTGATGGTCGTGCAGGCCGGGTAGGAGCATCCCGCCACCCGCGTCCACGACACGTTCGCCGAATGCGCGGGACAGATCCGGGCCGACGGCGGCGATCCGGTCACCACGGATCCGCACGGACATCCCGGATCGTCCGCTGATTTCGGCGTTTCGGATCAGCATCGGGTCACCGCGGTCGGGATCCTGCCAGCTCCGCGAGGACGCGCGCGGTGTCCGCGCCCAACGCCGGCGCCGTGCCGGGCGGTGTCCGGTGGCGGGGCGGTAGCACGGGCGCCCGGGCGCCGGCGGCGTCCACGAACCATCCGCCGGGTTTGCCTGCGCCCTCACCGGAGTCGGGAGACCACCGGGCGGCCGGGTCGCGTCGGGGGAGTCTCGGACGGGTCCCGAGCAGCGAACCCGCGGCCTCCCGCAGGGCGATGTCGACATGATGGCCGCCGCCGCCGCCGCCGACCACGCACGCGAGCGCCGCCACCGCCGCGTACAGCCCGGTCACCGGGTCGGCGATCGCGTCGGCGAGGAACATCGGCGTCCCGTCCGGCCCGACCGCGACCAAGCCGGCGGCGGCCGCAGCGTCGTCACCGAAGGCCACCCGCTGGCACCACGGGCCGGTCCGGCCGTATCCGGTGATGCTCACCCACGTCAGCGTCGGGTTCCGGGCGAGCAGCTCGGCCGGGTCGATACCGAGCTGGGTCAGCGCCCGCGGTCGGGACGCCTCGATCACCACGTCGGCCCGGCCGATCAGCCCGATGAGCGCCGACCGGCCGTCGGGCGTGTGCAGGTCCAGCGCGACGCTGTCGTGGCCGGCGTGCAGCAGGTCGAAGAACACCGTCGGCCCGGACCGCGCCCCGTCCGGACGCCGGGCGCTCTCGACCTTCACGACGCGGGCCCCGGCGAGCCCCAGCAGGTGCGCGCACAAGGGGCCGGCCCACAGCGACGACAGGTCGACGACGAGGATCGGTTTCGTCGACGGGACGGGTCGGTGCTGCTCCCCAGGCGGGCCATCGTCGATCGCTGTGCCGCTGATCGCTGTGTTGTGGTTCGGTGCGTTGTCGATCGGTGTGCAGTTGATCGGGGCGCCGTCGAGCAGGAACGGGGCGAACGGGAAGCGCTGGCCACGGGCGTGGGCCTGTTCGTCGTGGGCCGCGGACTCCGGCTGTGCGACCTCGGCCACGGGCAGGCCGAGCAGCTGCCCCTGCTCGACCACACATCGGGCGGACAGCCTGGCGAACGCGGTCGTGACCGCATCCCATGGCCCCACCGGATGGTCCTGATCATGATCATCGCCGGCGATCGACAGCCACGCCGGCAGCAGGTCCAGGTCCGAAGGGCGGGCCAGGTTCACCGCAACCCAGCCGTTCCGGGTGGGCAGTAGGCGGGCGGCGCCGCCGGCGGAGCGACGTCCGCCGCGGGTCAGCCCGCTGATCGCGGCCCGTTCGCCGAGCAGCGCCCCCGCGTCCACATCCACCCGCTGGCCGCGTGTCGCCGCGAGTAGCCGGAACACCGCCATGGCGCCGTCCAGGCGCGCCATGATCGCCACGTCGGGCGCGAGCGGTGCGCCGTCCGTCGGGCCCGTCAACGCCATGGCGCCCGATCGTGCCCAGGCCAGTGCCGATGGCGGATCCACCGTCAGGGTCGGGTCGATCACGCCCGCCGCCGGGTCCTCGGCCGCCTGCCGGTGGACGACCCTTCCACCGAGGCCATGCAGCAGTTCCCGCGCGGCGGACCACATCCCGCAGCCGCCCTGCGTTTCCTGCTGTAGGTCGGTCGGGGCGGCAAGGAAGGTCATCCCGGACAGCGGGAGGCCCACCGCGCCACCTCCCATCCGGATGCCCGTCTGGAGGCTATCGGGAGCCTGGTTGTCCCCGCATCCACCACCGGGGTCACCGGCTACCGTGTGCCCGTGCCGCTCTCGTCCGGTTCCCAGCCAGCATCTGCCCAGCCAGCATCGCTCACCCCGGTACCACCGGTCGACTTCTTCCCGGCGGACGTGGCGGCAGACCTGGTGGACGCGGTGTTACCGGCCGATCTCCTCGACGTCCTCGGTGGCGTGCCGCTGCTGGCGCTCGAGTTGACCGACACCGATTCCCCCGGCATGACCGCGGCGCTGGACCGCCTGCTCCAGGCCCGCCCGCCGGTCGTGATCGTCGGGGCGATCGATGGTGGGAAGCTGCCCACCAGCCTCGCCGTGGGCGCGCCGGATGTCCTGCTCACGGCAGGCAGAGAGAAGATCGCAGGGGCCGGCACCCGCGAGCGAACGTCCGGTGCGGTCGAGGTGGACGACATCGACGCTGCGTTGGCGAGCCTCGCCGGCAAGGTGCGGGCAAACCCACTCGCCGCGGTCGCCCTTGCCGGTCTGCTGCGGCTGACCACGAGGTTGCCGCCCCTTGACGGGCTGGTCGCCGAGTCGCTGGCGTATTCGACGCTGCTGGCCGGGCCGGAGTTCGCCACGTGGCTCGCGCGTCGCGGCCCGATGCGCCACCGCGACAGCGCCGAGCCGGTGCGGGTCCGTCGGGTCGGCGGTCACCTGCGCCTCACGCTGAATCGGCCCGAGGTCCGCAACGCCTACGACACCGCGACCCGCGACGCGCTCGTCGCCGCGTTGCGGGCGGCGCGGTCCGACGGGGGTGTCACCGAGGTCGTCCTGGACGCGGCCGGGCCGGCGTTCGGCAGCGGCGGCGACCTCAGCCAGTTCGGTACGGCACCGGATCCCGCGACCGCGCACGCCGTCCGGGTCGGCGCCAGTGCAGCGGCTGAGATCGTCCGGTTTCCCGGCCGGGTCACGGCACACGTCCACGGGGCGTGCGTGGGCGCGGGCATGGAGCTGCCCGCCTTTGCCGACCATGTGGTCGCGTCCCGGGACGCCGTGTTCGCGCTGCCCGAACTCGCGATGGGGCTGGTGCCCGGGGCCGGCGGCACGGTCAGCATCACCCGCCGGGTGGGCGCATCCCGGACCGCGTGGCTCGCCCTGACCGGTGCGCCCCTGGACGCGGTGACCGCCGCCCGCTGGGGCCTCGTCGACGAGCTTGTCGAGTCTTGATCCGAGTCTTGATCCGAGTCTTGATCCGAAGTTTTGGCAGGTGCGCGCGGACGTTTCGGCGCCTACTATGTGGACATCCTATTATCTGTTGTCCAACTACTGACGGCGGAGCGTACCTGCCGTGGTGCTCGGAGGTCAGACGGATGAGTGCAGCCGACCGGTCCGCCCTGCATGTGCCGACGAACCCGGTGCGGATCGTCACCGCCGCTTCCCTGTTCGACGGGCATGACGCGGCGATCAACATCATGCGCAGGATCCTGCAGTCGCAGGGCGTCGAGGTGATCCACCTCGGCCATGATCGTGGTGTCGACGAACTCGTCACGGCCGCGGTCCAGGAGGACGCGAGCGGGGTGGCCTTGTCGTCCTACCAGGGTGGGCATGTCGAGTACTTCACCTACCTGGTGGAGCGGCTGCGCGAGCGCGGCGCCGGCCATGTACGGGTGTACGGCGGGGGAGGGGGCGTCATCGTCCCCGAGGAGATCGCCCTGCTGCACTCCCGCGGCGTCGCCCGGATCTTCTCGCCTGAAGACGGCCAGCGCCTCGGCCTGCCCGGGATGATCAATATGATCGTCGCCGCCTGTGACACCGATCTGACCGAGCAGCCCCCACCGCTGTCGGCGGTCCTCGCCGGTGAGCAGGCCGCGCTCGCACGGGCGATCACCGTGCTTCAGGCCGGCAGCTCGCCCGAACTCGCGGCCGAACTCCGGGCGGCGGCGCGGCCCGAGGTTCCCGTGCTCGGCATCACCGGGACGGGCGGGTCGGGAAAGTCCTCGCTCACCGACGAGCTGCTGCGCCGCTTCCGCGTCGACCAGCAGGACAAACTGCGCATCGCCGTCATCGCGGTCGACCCGACCCGCCGTCGGGGAGGCGGCGCGCTGCTCGGTGACCGCATCCGGATGAACGCGCTCGGTGATGCCGAGGGTGCGGCCACCATCTTCTTCCGCTCCCTGGCGACCCGGGGTGCCGGCGGTGAACTGCCTGAGCGCATCGGTGACGTGATCGCCGCGTGTCGGGCCGCCGGCTACGACCTGGTCGTCGTCGAGACACCGGGTATCGGGCAGGGCGACGCCGGGATCGTCGACCTCGTCGACGTCTCGCTCTACGTGATGACACCGGAGTACGGTGCCGCATCCCAGCTTGAGAAGATCGATATGCTCGACTTCGCGGACGTCGTGGCGATCAACAAGTTCGAGCGGTCCGGGGCGGATGACGCCCGCCGCGACGTCGCCCGCCAGCTGGTGCGCAACCGGGAGGCGTTCGGTGTGTCCTGGGCGGACATGCCCGTCTTCGGGACGAGCGCGGCCAGGTTCAACGACGACGGCGTCACCGCGCTCTACCAGCACCTGACCGGTCTGCTCGCGGCCAAGGGCCTGCCACTGGCAGCCGGAGTGCTACCCAAGGTGACGGTCAAGGCGTCCTCGGGGTTGGCCACAGTGGTCCCATCGGCCCGCGTCCGGTACCTGGCGGAGGTGGCCGAGACCGTCCGCGCCTACCACCAGCGCAGCGCCGAGCAGGCCGAGGTGGCCCGCCGGCGCCAGCACCTGCTGACCGCTCGGCGTGAACTCGCCGCCGCAGGCCACGATCAGGGCGCGCTCGACGGCCTCGACAGTCTTCTGGACGATGCCGAGAAGGCCCTGGACCCCGGCATCGGGGCACAGCTGGAGAACTGGCCGGCCACGGTGGCGGAGTACTCCGGCGACGAACTCGTCTACACGGTGCGGGGAAAGGACATCCACACGCCGCTGCGTCGGGTCACCCTGTCGGGCACATCGATACCGCGGGTGGCACTACCGCGCGTCAGCGACCACGGCGAGCTCGTCCGCTTCCTGCGGGCGGAGAACCTGCCCGGCCGCTTTCCGTTCACCGCCGGGGTGTTCCCGTTCAAGCGGGCCGGTGAGGCACCCGCGCGGATGTTCGCCGGTGAGGGCGACCCGTTCCGGACCAACCGGCGGTTCCATTATCTTTCCCGGGGGTCGGCGGCCACCCGGCTGTCCACGGCGTTCGACTCTGTGACGCTTTATGGCCGCGACCCGGCGCCGCGTCCGGATATCTACGGCAAGGTCGGCACCTCCGGGGTGTCAATCGCGACCTTGGACGACATGTCGGAGCTCTACGCGGGCTTCGACCTGTGCTCGCCGACGACGAGCGTCTCCATGACGATCAACGGCCCGGCGCCGACGATCCTCGCGATGTTCCTCAACGTGGCCGTGGACCAGCGCCTCGACGCGTTCCGGGCCGACCAAGGCCGCGAGCCCACCACCGAGGAGGCCGCGGGCATTCGGGCGCACGCACTGGCGACCGTGCGGGGCACCGTGCAGGCCGACATCCTCAAGGAGGACCAGGGCCAGAACACCTGCATCTTCTCGACCGAGTTCGCGCTGCGGTGCATGGCGGACGTGCAGGAATGGTTCATCGCCCACAGCGTCCGCAACTTCTATTCGGTGTCGATTTCCGGATATCACATCGCGGAGGCCGGGGCGAATCCGATCAGTCAGCTCGCCTTCACCCTCGCCAACGGTTTCACCTATGTGGAGGCATACCTCGCCCGCGGTATGGCCATTGACGACTTCGCGCCGAACCTGTCGTTCTTCTTCTCCAACGGGCTGGACGCGGAATACACGGTCATCGGTCGGGTCGCCCGGCGGATCTGGGCGGTGGCGATGCGCGAGCGTTACGGCGCGTCGCAACGGTCCCAGATGCTCAAGTACCACGTGCAGACATCCGGGCGGTCCCTGCACGCGCAGGAGATGGACTTCAACGACATCCGCACGACCCTGCAGGCCCTGTGCGCCATCTACGACAACTGCAACAGCCTGCACACCAACGCCTATGACGAGGCGGTGACCACCCCGACCGAACATTCCGTCCGTCGGGCCCTGGCCATCCAGATGATTATCGACAACGAATGGGGTCTGGCGGGCAACGAGAACCCGTTGCAGGGCTCCCATGTCGTCGATGAACTCACCGATCTCGTGGAGGAGGCGGTGCTGGCCGAGTTCGAGCGGATCTCCGAGCGTGGCGGCGTGCTCGGTGCGATGGAAACCGGTTACCAGCGCGGTCGCATCCAGGACGAGTCCATGCTGTACGAGCAGCGCAAGCATGACGGCACACTGCCGATCATCGGGGTGAACACGTTCCTCGACCCGGATGCCGACGCCAACCCGCGCGGCCCGGTGGAACTCGCGCGTGCCACCGAGGACGAGAAACGCTCCCAGCTGGCCCGGCTCGCCGACTTCTCGGCCCGGCACGCCGAGGAGGCGCCGGCGGCGCTACGCCGGCTGCGGGAAGCCGCAGCCGCTGGCCAGAACACCTTCGACGTGCTCATGGACGCGGTCCGCTGCTGCTCGCTCGGCCAGATCAGTGACGCGTTCTTCGAGGTTGGCGGCCAGTACCGGCGCAATGTCTGATTCATCTGACAGGTACTGATCATTCGGTTGACAGGCGCTGATCATTCGGTCAGGTGGTTCGGCTTCGGGCGGCGTGGGGAGAACGGTGTGCGCGCCGCCTTCGGTCAACTACGCTGGGCGGGAGCCGCGTGTGTCCGAGGTTGTCAGGAGTCATCTGCCCGTGTCCTCCCCGAAGCCGCTGCCGTTCGACCCCATCGAGGAGGCACGGCGGCAGTGGACGGCACACGGGTGGGCACAGGCCGCCGACGGCATGGCTGCGGTCACCTCCGTAATGCGGGCGCAGCAGATCATTCTCGCCCGGGTGGACGAGGTGCTGCGCCCGTTTGACCTGACCTTCGCCCGCTACGAACTGCTCATGCTGCTGCTGTTCAGCCAAGCCGGATCACTGCCGATGAGTAAGGTCGGCAACCGTCTGCAGGTGCATCCGACGAGCGTGACGAGCGCGGTTGACCGGCTCTCCGCCCAAGGGTTCGTCCGGCGCATTCCACATCCGACGGACCGGCGGGCCACCCTGGCCGAGATCACGCCAGCCGGTCGGGACGTCGCGACCGCGGCGACCGACCGGCTCAACGAGAGCGTCTTCACCAACCCGGATCTGTCACCTGATCAGATCACCTCGCTCGTCGAGGTCCTGACGGAGTTCCGCGGCCGCGCCGGCGACTTCTGAGCCGGCCGCTGAACCGGCCGCCTTCGGACCACGCACATCCCGACCCGGCGGTATTCACCTGATGTACCGACCTTGTCACGATCCGACCTGGTGTGTATCGTCGTCTTTGGATCTGCTGACAAGCAAAATACACAGGGGTGTGTATGTTAATGACCATGACGGACGTGCGGACCAACATCGTTGTCGACGACGAGTTGATCGAGGAGGCGATGCGCATCTACAACGTCAGGACACGACGCGAGATCGTCGACATGGCGTTGAGGTATCTCGTCATGAGCGACGAGCGCAGGAAGATCCTCGAGCTTGAGGGCATGGGTTGGGAACTCGACATTAACGATCTTCGGGCGGCGAGCCTACCTGAAGATCCGTTTGGATCGCGTTCGGAGTCAGACGATGATCGTCGTTGACACGTCCGCCTGGATCGAGCTTTTCCGCGGCACCAGATCGCCGGCCCATCGCCACCTGCACTGGCTTGTCGAGAACAAGGCACCTCTCGTTACCACCGAGATTGTCTGGTTTGAGCTCCTTGCCGGGGTCCGGTCACCAGGCGACGGCCAGCTTGTTGAGAAGCGGCTTACTCCATTCCCGGTTCTTCCACTGGCGGGAATTCCCGACTACCAGCGGGCTGCCGATCTTTACCGGCTGGCTCGTGCCCGCGGGGTCACGGTTCGTTCGCTCGCGGACTGCCTGGTCGCTGTCCTGGCCATCAAGGCGGACGCGCGCCTGTTGCATGCCGACCGCGACTTCGATCACCTCGCCCGGGTCACCGACCTGCGTATCGAACCCGTGGAGTGAACGGAGGACGTCCGAGCAGGGGATGCCCCGCCTGAACGCGACCGATTGTCAGCGCCGGACGGACAGTGGGAGCAGGCGCTTGGCACCGGGATTGCGACTGTGGTCGTTGTCGACGGTGGGCAGGCTCGCGGGGTTCACCGCGGCCAGCGCGGCCTCGCCGTGGCCGAGGACGCATTCGGGGTCGGGGCCGTCCAGCGGCAGACCGGTGAAGAACTTCGCCGCCATGCAGCCACCCTGGCACGCGTCGTAGTGCCCGCAGGATGCGCATGCCCCGGCACTGCCCGGTTCCCGTAGCTCGGTGAACAGCTCCGATCCCCGCCACACCCCCGCAAAGCCGCCGGGGTCCAGCACGCTGCCGGCGCGGAAGTGCTCGTGCAGGGCGAACGGGCAGGCGTAGACGTCCCCGACCGGGTCGATCAGACAGACGACCCGCCCGGCGCCGCACAGGTTCAACCCGGGCAGGGACTGGCCGTAGGCCGCCAGATGGAAGAACGAGTCGCCGGTCAGCACGTTCGGCCGGGCCAGCAGCCAGGAATGCAGGTCGCGCTGTTGGACGGCGGTCGGGTGCAGCTCGGCCCAGGAGTCTCGACCCCGACCGGACGGGCGTAGCCGGGTGATCCGCAGTTCGGCGCCGTAGTCCCGTGCCAGCGATTCGAACGAGTCGAGCTGGCTCGCATTGTGCCTGGTCACGACCACGGACAGCTTGAACGCGCCGAACCCGGCGGTGGCGAGGTGATCCATCGCCGCGCGGGCCCGGTCATAGGAGCCGGTACCGCGGACCGGGTCGTTGGTCATCGCGTCCGCGCCATCCAGGGAGATCTGGACGTCGACGTAATCCAGCGAGGCGAGCCGCCGCGCCTTCTCAGCTGTGATCATACCGCCGTTGGTGGAGAACTTGACCCCGACCCCATGGTCGACGGAGTACTCCAGCACCTCGAAGAAGTCGGGCCGGGTCATCGGCTCGCCGCCACCGACGTTGACGTAGAAGACCTGCATGTCGGCAAGCTGGTCGACGACCGAGCGCATCTGGTCGGTGGTCAGCTCGCGTGGGTCCCGACGACCGGAGGACGACAGGCAGTGGACGCACGCCAGGTTGCACGCGTACGTCCATTCCCAGGTCAGGCAGATCGGTGCGTCGAGGCCGCGCAGCAGTTCGCCCTGTAGCGACCGGCTCGCAACCGCCGCTGGTGCCTGCTCGGCAATGTCAGTGACGCTCACGGACAAACCCCGTTTCCACCAGGCGGGCCAGCGCCCGCTCCACCGCCGGCCGTTTCGCTGTGGGTACCGCGCCGAGTGCGGCATCCGCGGAGGGCTGGTCCGCGAGTGCCCGCACCACGGCGACCAGATCGAGATCCTTCAACAGGGACAGCCGCCGGGTGTCATAGGAGTAGGCGAGTGCGCCGAACCGCTCCGGGCGCAGCGCAACCTTCGGATGCAGCTCGTAGGCACGGTCGCGGTCAAAGGCGCCGGTCGTGACCGGCGCGGCGGCGTGCGGGGGCGAGGCCGTCAATGCTTGTGCCGCCGTCCTCGGCTGTGGCCGCTTGATGTCGGTGGCTGGTTGATCAGTAGACGCCGCACATGCCGTCGATGGACACGTCCTCGACCAGGAGATCCTCAAGCACCGGCTCGATTGTCGGCACCTCGGCTGCGGCGATGGGACTGTCGCTGTCGACGTCGACGGAATCCATACGGTTCCTCCTGTGCGTCATACGGACGGAAACACCAACTGTGACGGTAGCCGGCTGCCCGGGCCCGCGCCTGTCCCGCTACCCGATTGCTTCTCGGTTCAGTGTGAACCGGACCTGCGGGTCCTGTCGCGTGGTCGGGTGCTGCTGGGCGGATCGCCGCTGCGGCTGCTCACCCTGAGTCGCGCTGGCGCAGCCGTGTTCGATGCGCTCGCGGGCGGTGCCACGGTGGCGGAGGCCGGCGCCTGCGCCGGTGCAGGCGCGCTCGCCCGCCGGTTGGTGGATGCAGGCCACGCCGATCCCGTGCCGCCGGCCGCGGGTGGGCCGGGCGTGCCTGGTCCGGATGACGTCACCCTTGTCATCCCGGTCCGCGACCGGGCGGCGGAGCTGTCGCGGTTGCTCGCCACCGTCACCGGGACCTGCCGGGAGGTCATCGTCGTGGATGACGGCTCGACCGACTCAACCGCCGCAGTCGCACGGCTGGCCGGCGCCCGCGTCATCCGGCATGCCTCGCCGCTGGGGCCCGCGGCCGCCCGCATGGCCGGGGCGCGAGCCGCGGCAACCCCGCTGATCGCCTTTGTCGACTCCGACGTGCTGCCCGGCCCGGACTGGTTGCCCAGGTTGCTACCGCAGCTGGCCGATCCGATGGTCGGTCTGGTCGCGCCACGGGTGGCGTCCGCGCCTGGCCGGGATCTCCGCACGCGATACGAGATGTCGCGGTCACCGCTGGACCTGGGCCCGCGGCCCGGTCCGGTCCGCGCGGGCAGCCGCCTGTCCTACGTCCCGGCTGCCGCGCTGCTGCTCCGCCGGGAGCTGGCCGACTTCGACCCGGCGATGCGCTACGGCGAGGACGTCGACCTGGTGTGGCGGCTCACCGCGGCCGGCTGGACGGTCCGCTACGAACCGGCCGCGGTGGTGCTCCACCAACCCCGGTCGTCCTGGCGGGGCTGGGTCACGCAGCGGGTCGGGTACGGATCGTCCGCAGCGCCGCTCGCACTGCGTCATCCCGAACCGTTGCGGCCGGTGCGGGGCGCCGCGGGGGCTGTTGCGGGGGGTGTCGTCGCCGCGACCGGGTCCGCTGCGTTGGGTGCCGCCGTCGCCACGGCCGCTGGGCTCAGCGCGGTGGTCAGGGCGATGCGGCTGCGTCGGACATTCATGAATGTGCCGACGCCCGTGCCGCGGGCAGGGCTGCCCGCGGCGGTACTGGTCGCCCGGGGCCGCAAGCACGCCGGCTGGGCTGCCGCGGACACTGCGCGCCGGGTGTGGCTGCCGCTGCTCGCGTTCGCCGCGGGTCGGCCGGGCCGTCGGGTCCTACTGGTCACGGCGATCATGCCTACCGCCTGGGAATGGTGGCGAGAACGCCCGGACGTCGGGCTCGTCCCCTACGTCGCGTTGCGGATGGCGGACGACGCCGCCTACTGCGCCGGGGTCTGGTGGGGTTGTCTGCACGCCCGCACCACCCTCCCGTTGCGCCCGGCCCTCCCGTTGCGCCCGGCTCTCCGGTTGCGCGGAGCCGACCTGAGAGCCGGGTCGGTGGCCGGATCGGGTGCGTCCGGGTGAACGGGCCGGCATGCTCAGGCGATATGGCCGACGTATTAGTCGATGTACGCGCACCCGCAGCGGTTGTCACGCTGAACCGCCCCCACGTCCGTAACGCGATCACTCCTGAGCTGATCGAGGAGCTGCGCGCGGCGATAGTCGACCTCAACGCCCGGGATGACGTCCGGGCGATCGTGCTCACGGGCGCGGACCCGGCCTTCTGCGCCGGTCTGGACCTCGTCGCGGTGGGCCAGGGCAGGTTCAGCGCAGCCGCGAACTGGGATGAACTGCCCTTTGACCAGGTTCTGGAGACCACCAAGCCGTTGATCGGTGCGATCAACGGGGCGACCGTGACCGGCGGCCTGGAATGGGCGCTGTGCTGCGACTTCCGTATCGCCTCGGAACGCGCGCGGTTCGCCGACACCCACGCGCGGGTCGGCGTGATGCCGGGCGGCGGGATGACCTGGCGGCTACCCCAGGCGGTCGGGTTCGGGTGGGCACGTCAGATGTCGTTCACGGGCGACTACGTGGATGCGGCGCAGGCGCTGCGGATCGGTCTGGTCAACGAGGTGGTGGCACACGAGACGCTGCTGGCGCGGGCTCTGGAGATCGCCGCGACCATCGCCACCATCCCCGCAGGGGATCTTGCTGACATCCGGGCCATGTATCGCCGGTCGGAGTTCGGCACCGCGACCGACGCGATCGCGAACGAGAAGGATGTCGCGCGCCGGCGTTCGTTGGATGCAGGCGAGGTAGCCCGACGGCGCAGCGCAGTGATCGAGCGCGGCCGAGGCCAGGTCGGGTAGCGCCGATCGGGCTACGTCACGGCTGTGAGCCGCCTTCGCAGAACAGCTGTGCCCGGCTGGATGGTCATCAGTCGGGCACATTCGGCTCGATACCGAGACCAGGCAGGATCGGTATGAGGCATGTGGATGCTGATGTCAACCCGCATCCCGCGGTGTCCCTGTTACAGCGTCGAGCGCGTCCTCGGCGAACAGCCGACTCTTGTCCGTCAGAGGCTCCTGCGGGAAGACGTCCGCGCAGATTCGCTCCACGTCATCTACCGTCGTGATTCGCAGAATGCGGAGAAGTTCGATCGTGTCCGCGAGATCGGCGTAACGGCGAGCGGAGAGGATCTTCATTGCGAGGAGGTGTCGTGGTGAGGCTGCGCTTACTCGCAGACCTGGGTGCTCGAAGACCGGCCGCGCCTCCTGATCGGATTTCGTCGATATATAGACGCTCGCCTGCTCGTTGATCCAGCTTCTCGGAAGTCCCAACCTGCCCGCGACGAACGCCGCCTCTTCGAGCACGACTCCGTGGGGCGTGAACAGCGCGTCGACGTCACGAGTCGCGCGGCGACTGTCATAAGCGAGCATCATGGCTGCCCCGCCGACGATGTAGACATCCGCTACAATCCGACGCTGAGCGAGTCGTTCGCCGAGCATCGTGAAGGCTGCGGTGAGCGCAGCGCGGTCGAATAGGGGATAGCTGTTCATACCCGCTCGAGGTCCTCGGCCGCGATAAAAATACCCCTTCGCCGGAGAGCTGCCGGGGAATGGACAAATGCCCACGCTCGGGCCGCCGGTGTGTCGTCGGGAAACCAGAATCGATCCAGGATCCTGTCCTCCACCCAGGCAGGACCGGGCCGGCCCTGTTTCGCGCAGACGTGTTCCGCGATACCCGCGAGAAGCACGTCCCACTGTTCGTCGCCGGTCGGCGCGGGTTCGGCTTGTACCAGGGCGGGACGTGCGGAATCCTCTGCCCACTTCCAGCCTTCAAGGAACTCCAGCAGTAGCCGCCGCCGAGTCGACTCGTCACCGTTCATGCCAATATATCCAGCGAGATCGGCCACCGTCAGTGGTTGGAAGCCGGAGCCGCCGAACTCGTCGGCCTGAGGGTGGGTAGTGGTCATGGTTCCTACGATAGGACGTCCACGGCAGCTGTGATCGGCTCGTGAGCGGTCAGGCGGTCAGGCGGTCAGGCGGTCAGGCGGTCAGGCGTGCGCCGTCGACCGGGTGGTGGTCGGGTGGCGGCACGGGTCACAGCGTGGCGTCGGCTTGCCGACCTTGGTTGTCTCCAGGGGTACGGTGGCGACACGCGGATATCCTCAGTGATGTGACCTACCTCGACCACGCGGCGACCACGCCGATGCGTCCTGAGGCCGTGGCTGCTTATACCGCGGCGCTCGCTGAGGCCGGGAACGCGTCGTCGCTGCACGCCAGCGGCCGTCGTGCGCGCAGAGTAGTTGAAGAGTCGCGCGAGGCGCTCGCCGCGGCACTGCGCGCCCGTCCGTCCGAGGTCGTCTTCACCGCTGGGGGGACCGAAAGCGACAACCTGGCCATCAAAGGTCTGTACTGGGCGCGGCGGGCGGCCGCGCCGCGCCGGCACCGGGTACTGGTCAGCGCGATCGAGCACCGGGCCATCCTCGACGCCGTGTTCTGGCTGGCCGAGGCGCAGGACGCCCAGGTCGAGCTCCTGCCCGTGGACGCCACCGGGATGGTGCACCCCGACGTCCTCGCCGCGGCGATCGCCCGTGATCCCGACAGCGTCGCGCTGGTCAGCGTCATGTGGGCGAACAACGAGGTCGGCACGGTGTCGCCGATCGCGGAGCTTGCAGCGGTTGCGCACGGCTACGGGATCGCGTTCCACACCGACGCCGTCCAGGCGGTCGGGTCGATCCCGGTGTCGTTCGAGGACAGCGGCGCGGACGCGCTGACGGTCAGCGCCCACAAGCTCGGCGGCCCGATCGGCATGGGCGCGCTGCTGGTGCGCCGGGGTCTGGCCCTGGCACCGTTGACCCACGGCGGTGGGCAGGAACGCGATGTACGATCGGGAACGCTCGACACACCGGGAGTCGCGGCGTTCGCCGCGGCCGCGACCTCGGCGGTCAGTGAACGGCCCGTCGAAGCGGAGCGCCTCGCAGCCCTGCGTGACGACCTGGTCGCACGGGTGCTCGCCGCGGTACCGGACGCGGTGGTGAACGGAGCGCCCCCGGGTCCGGGGCTCCTCCCCGGGATCGCTCATCTGACCTTTCCCGGCTGCGAGGGCGACTCACTGTTGCTGCTGCTCGACGCGCACGGGATCGAGTGCTCGACCGGTTCGGCCTGCTCGGCAGGGGTCGCCCGGCCGTCACACGTCCTGCTGGCCATGGGCGTGGACGAGGCATGCGCCCGCGGTTCGCTGCGCTTCTCCCTGGGACGCACCTCCGAGCGTGCCGATGTGGATGCCCTGGTGCGGGTGATCATGCCGGTGGTGGGTAGGGCGCGCCGCGCTGGAGCGCTGTCCGGCCTGTCCGGACGGTCCGGGGGGTGAGCGGGATGCGGGTACTCGCGGCCATGTCCGGCGGGGTCGACTCGGCGGTCGCTGCCGCCCGTGCGGTCGACGCCGGCCACGACGTCACGGGCGTGCACCTGGCGCTGGCGAAGTCCCCGGAATCACACCGGACCGGCGCGCGGGGCTGCTGCACCGTCGAGGACGCCCGCGATGCCCGCCGCGCCGCCGACGTCCTCGGAATCCCCTTCTACGTGTGGGACCTGGCCGACCGGTTCGAACAGGACGTCATCGACGAGTTCGTCACCGCCTACGAGGCCGGTCGGACGCCGAATCCGTGTGTGCGGTGCAACGAGCGGATCAAATTCGCGGCGGTTCTGGACAAGGCGTTGGCGCTGGGTTTTGACGCGGTGGTCACCGGGCATCACGCTCAGCTGTCCGGCGCGGTGCTGCGCCGCTCGGTGGATCCGGACAAGGACCAGTCCTACGTACTGGGGACGCTGCGCCCCGAGCAGCTCGCGCATGCGATCTTCCCGTTGGGGGACACGACCAAGACCGAGGTCCGGGCCGAGGCCGCTCGACGCGGTCTCGCGGTTGCGGACAAGCCCGACAGCCACGACATCTGCTTCATTGCCGACGGTGACACCGGCCGGTGGCTGCGTGAACGGCTGGGATCGCGGCCAGGCCCGGTGGTGGACGCCGTCACCGGCGAGACGGTGGGGGAGCACGACGGGGCGTTCGCCTTCACCATCGGGCAGCGTCGGGGTCTGCGCCTGGGCCGGCCCGCGCCCGACGGCAAGCCGCGCTACGTCCTCGACATCGCGCCCGTCACCGCCACGGTGACGGTCGGCCCGGCCGAGGCACTCGACGTCCACAGCCTCGTCGCAGACCCGGTGGTCTGGCCGTACGAGGGTCCGGTGGTGTGCACGGCCCAGGTCCGCGCACACGGGCGGGCGGTCCCGGCCACGGCGCAGGCCGTCGGGGACGAGCTGCACGTGCGGTTGGACGAACCGGTCCGCGGTACCGCGCCCGGCCAGGCCGTCGTCCTCTACGACGGTGATCGGGTCCTGGGCGGGGGTCATATCCGCCGGTTGGGTGCCGGCGAGTCCGGTTCCGGCCCGCGCGGTGCCGGCCGGCCCGGTTTCTGATCCTTCGCATACGGGAAGTTTCGATCATGATTTGGATGACCACATGACGATGACCATGACCTCATGACACAGTCAGCTGCTACCCCCGTCAGCACCCGGCTGTGGGAGCCCGGGGCGGCGACCGGGGTCGGGTCGTTGCCGGGGACGGACCCGGTCGAGGCATGCCGGCTGGTCTTCGACGAGCTCGGCGACCTGCCGCACCTGCCTGAGCTGCCCGGCCGCGGGGCCGGCGCCGACATGATCGGACGTGCCGCGGGTCTGCTCGCGGACATGCCGGTCGACCTGCAGCCGTCCGGATGGCGGCTGGTGCCGCGTCCCGGCATCGACCTGCGTCGCACCCGTGACCTGATGGCTCGCGACCTCGACGCGCTCGGTGAGGTCGCCGCCGGCTACACCGGACCGTTCAAGGTTGCCGTCACCGGGCCCTGGACGCTCGCCGCCACCATCGAGTTGCAGCGGGGGCACAAGGTCCTCAAGGACGCCGGGGCCGCCCGGGACATCGCCGAGGCCCTCGCGGAGGGCATCGCCCGCCACCTCGGTCAGATCGCGCAGGTCCTGCCGGGTGCCCACCTGATCGTCCAGCTCGACGAGCCGGTTCTGCCGGCGGTGCTCGCCGGTCATATCCGTACGCCCAGCGGGTTCGGGGCGCTGCCTGCGGTCGAGGAGGGTGTCGTCGCCGACCGGCTGCGCAACCTGCTCGCCGGTGTCCTGCTCGCCGGCGTCGCGGTGCCGGCCGGGGTGCACTGCTGCACGGCATCGCCCCCGGTCGGGCTGATGCGTCAGGCTGGTGCGGTCTTCGTCAGCGTGGACGCGACCCTGCTCACCCCCGCCGATGACGACATGATCGGTGAGGCGGTCGAGGCGGGGGTCGCGCTGATGCTCGGCGTGGTGCCGGCGCGGGACACCGAACTGTCCGACGTCCGCCGTACCGTCGAGCCGGTCCGGTCGATGTGGCGCCGGCTGGGGTTCTCGTCCGAGCAGCTTCGGGAGGTGGTCGCGGTGACGCCGACCTGCGGTCTTGCGGGTGCGACACCCGCCTACGCACGGGTGGCGCTGCGACGCTGCCGCGAGGCGGGGCGGGCGCTGGCCGACGATTCGACATGATTTCGCCCGCTGCGCCGAGCCCGGACGCGACCGGGACGGCCCCCGGCGCGGTCGTCGAGGATGCCGGCCAGGATGTCGATCCGGTTGTCGATGACGTCGGCTCGCTTGTCGAGGAGCTGCCCGCACGGGTACGGGCGCGCGCCGCGCAGCTGGCCCGCGAGCTGGACGAACACGCCTACCGCTACTACGTGCTGAACTCACCGACCGTCTCCGACGCTGAATACGACCAGCTCATGGGTGAGCTGGCGGAGATCGAGACCCACTACCCGCAGCTGCGCACCCCGGACTCGCCGACCCAGAAGGTCGCTGGCTCGTTCTCCACACTGTTCACGCCGGTGGAGCATCTGGAACGGATGCTCTCCCTGGACAACGTCTTCACCGATGCCGAGCTTGAGGCATGGGCGCTGCGGGCGACGCGGGACACCGATGTCGGGGCCTGGCTGTGCGAGCTGAAGATAGACGGGCTGGCGGTCGACCTGGTCTATGAGGACGGCTATCTGGTCCGCGCGGCCACCCGCGGCGACGGGCGGGTCGGTGAGGACGTCACCCCGAACATCCGCACCCTCTCGGCGGTGCCGACCCGCCTGCGTGGGCCGGGTATCCCGGCGCTGCTGGAGGTCCGGGGCGAGGTTTTCTTCCCCACGGCGGCGTTCGCCGAGCTCAACGTCACCCTGGTCGCGGCGGGCGAGAAGCCGTTCGCCAATCCGCGCAACGCAGCCGCCGGCTCGCTGCGACAGAAGGATCCCCGGGTCAGCGCCAGGCGTCCGTTGTCCATGACCGTCCACGGGCTCGGCACCCACCAGGGTCTTGACGTCGAGGCACAGTCCGCGGCATACAGCCGGCTGGCCGAACTCGGCCTGCCCGTCTCCCATCACCACGAGGTGGTGGGCAGCGTCGCCGAGGTCGAGGCGTTCGTCCGTCGGTGGGGGGAGCACCGTCACGACGTCGAGCACGAGATCGACGGAGTGGTGGTGAAGGTCGACGCGTTCGGGTTGCAGCGCCGGCTCGGCGCCACCTCGAAGTCCCCACGCTGGGCGGTGGCCTACAAGTATCCGCCGGAGGAGGTGACCACCAAGCTGCTCGACATCGAGGTCAACGTGGGCCGGACGGGCCGGGTCACTCCGTTCGGCCGCCTCGAGCCGGTCAAGGTCGCGGGCTCGACGGTCGGGCTCGCCACCTTGCACAATGCCGACCAGGTCGAGCGCAAAGGGGTGCTGATCGGCGACACCGTCGTGGTCCGCAAGGCCGGTGATGTGATCCCGGAGATCGTCGGTCCGGTTGCCGACCTTCGGGACGGCTCCGAGCGTGCCTTCGTCATGCCCACCCGTTGCCCGGAGTGCGACACCGAGCTCGTGCGGCCCGCCGACGAGGTCGACATCCGCTGCCCGAACGCGGTGTCCTGCCCCGCGCAGCTACGAGAGTCGATCTTCCATTTCGCCTCCCGGGGCGCGTTGGACATCGACGGGCTCGGTTATGAGACCGCGATCGCCCTGCTCGATGCCGGCCGCGTGCACGACGTGGGCGACGTCTTCCACCTGAGCCCCGAGTCGTTCGAAGGACTGCGCGGGTTCGGCCAGAAGAAGATCGACCAGATTCTGCGTGGGGTGGAGCAGGCTCGGGGCCGGCCGCTGTGGCGGCTGCTGGTCGGCCTGTCCATCCGCCATGTCGGGCCGAGCGCGGCGCGCGCGCTGGCGCGTGAGATGCGCTCGGTGGACGCTGTCGCCGCCGCATCCACCGAGACCCTGGCTGTGGTCGACGGTGTCGGCCCGACCATCGCCGCGGCCGTGGCGGACTGGTTCGCTGATCCTCGCCACCGCGAGATTCTCGAACGGATCCGCTCCGGTGGGGCGCGCCTGGCCGACGTCGGCGCGGACGACGGGCCGGGTCCGCTGCACGGTGTCACCGTTGTCATCACAGGGACCCTCACCGACTGGAGCCGCGACTCCGCCGCCGAGGCGGTCCAGGCCCGCGGCGGCAAGGTCACCGGCTCGGTGAGCAAGAAGACGACTTTTGTGGTCGTCGGTGCCGACCCCGGGGCCGGCAAGTACGACAAGGCGCGGGCCCTGAAACTCCCGATCCTCGACGAGGCCGGGTTCACCGTGCTGCTCGACGCCGGGCCGCAGGCCGCCGGCGCGCACGCCCGTCCCGCCCAACCGGCCGACGACGATCCGGGTGGGTGATCGTCAACTGCTGCTGCTGCTGCCGCCGGCTCGGCTCGTCAGCCCGTTCCCTGCGCGGCGAGCGAGACATCCCGGTTGTGTGCGATCGTCGCGGCGATGCCGGCGAGATGCGCGAGCCGCAGCACCTCCGAGGCCCGGAATGCCGGCCCGCCCGGCCGTCCGATCAGCACCGCGCGGTCCGGACCTCCCACCGGAGCGACCGCCAGCTCCATGTCGAGCGCGGTCCAGCGAGGCGGCAGCCAGCCCGCGTGGCGGTCCAGCCGCTGCGCGCGGTCCAGCGGCAGCCACAACAGCGTGGATCGCACCCGCTCCGGGACAGCGAGGTCGCCGCCACCGAGATCCGGGGCGCCCACGGAGGTCTCCACAACCCGCAGATCGTCGGGCCCGACCCGTTCCAGCAGCACGGCCCAGTCGGCGTGGAACACCGCCCCGACGAACTCGGTCATGACGGCGAGCGCCTCGTCGGGCCGGGAGGTCATGGCTTCGACGAGGTCCAGGTCATGTTGAATGCCGGCACCGTCGGACAGGTACGGGCGTAGGGATTCCACGCTCACCCCGGGCACGGACTGCACGGCGGTCAGGACGGTGTCGACGAGCCCGTACGGCGGGAGCGCGACGACGATGTCGTCCACGGCGCCGTTCGGGCCGCGTTCGACGACGTCCAGGCTGACGATGTCGATGCCCGCCTGGCCCAGCGCGGTCGCGACCGCGCCCAGGGCGCCGGGGCGGTCCGGCAGGAGGAGGCGAAGCAGATATGACATGTGGCCAAGAATGCAGTTTGGAGGTGTCGGTGCCGTAGCGCAAAAATCACAGGCAGGTATCGTTGCTGGTCACCGTCCTGGCGTCGATCGTTGCTGTGAGCAGGGCCGCTGCCCGTTCAGCTGGGGCCGAGAACGGCGCCGATCCGCTTGCGCACCTCGGTCTCGCCCAGCGCACCCGCGACCAAGTGGAGGGCAGGGCTGCGGGTGGAGCCGGTGAGCAGCACGCGGACCACCTGGGATGCCTCCCGGATCGATCCGACGTAGGAGCCGGGGTCGCTCTTGTACTCCTTGACGCTTGCCGCGAAGCCGTTGTCCCTGGCCGTCACGCGGATCTGGTCGAACCAGCCATCCGAGTCGGAAAGGTCCTGGTAGACACGCAGTAGATCCGCGCACAACCGCCGCACCACATCGGGCGCGAGGCCGCCGAACCTGCTGTCCGCGAGATCGGCCACCGGCTCGAACAATGCGGTGAAGAAATAGCCGTAGATCGGCCGGAAATCCGACCACTTGCGCAGGTCCTTGCGCGGGTTGTCCACGCCTGTCCGCTCGATGTCCAGCGCCCGCACGGCGAGGTCCTGCTCAGCGCGGACAGCCTGCGCCAGTTCGGTGTCGTGGGTGTCCGCCCACGTCAGCACCTCGTCCAGGACATTCTGGCTCGGCAGCGTCGCTACGTAGTCCGCCGCGATGTCCGCCAGCTTCACCAGATCCACCAGCGCGCCGGACACGCCACACTCGGCCAGACCCAGTGGGGCGGTCAGCGCCTCGGTCAGCGCCATCTCCGCCAACCGCCCGTTGATCAGCCCGCGGAGGTAGTAGAGCACACTCGGCGCCGGGTAGCCCGCTTTGATGTAGAAATCGACGGACGCCTCGGGATCCTTGCGCTTGGACAGTTTCCGCTTTCCCGAGCCGTCCACCTTCAGCAGCGGTGCGATGTGCGCGTACGGAATGTGCTCGAAACCCGCCGCGTCGAACAGTTGCAGGTGCACCGGGACCGAGGACAGCCACTCGTCGCCTCGAATCACGTGCGTGACCCGCATCAGGTGGTCGTCCACGACGTGCGCGAAATGGTACGTCGGCAACCGCAGCGGGCTGTCGGAACTCTTCAGGATGACGATGTCGTTGCGGTTCGCATCCGTCTCCAGGCCCCCGCGCACCAGGTCGGTGAAGGTGATCCTGCCCGGCTCGCCCGGCGACCGGAACCGCACGACGTAAGGCTGTCCGGCGCCCAGCCGCTCGCGTACCTGTTCGTCGGTGGCATCGCGCCAGGTCGCCCAGCGGGCGTAGTAGCCGGTGGGCACCTTCTCAGCGCGCTGTTCCTCGGTGGCCGCACCCAGCTCCTCCTTCGTGGCGAAGCACAGGTATGCCTTGCCTGCGCGGAGAAGCTCGCGGATGTAGGTCAGGTAGATCAGTACCCGGTCCGACTGCGTGTAGGGGCCGTAGGCACCGGTCTGGTCGGACTCGTCCGAACCGACGCCGAAATAGCCGAAGGCCGCGTCGAACTGTGCGGTCGCGCCCTCTACCGTCCGCGCCTGATCAGTGTCCTCGATCCGGATGAAATAGGCGCCGCCGGACTGCCGGGCGAGGTCCTTGTCCAGGATCGCCACATAGACGCCGCCGAGATGGGCGAAGCCCGTCGGGCTCGGGCAGAAACGGGTGACCATCGCGCCCGGCGCCAGGTTCCTCGGCGGGTACCGCTCCTCCCAGTGCTCCGGGTCGGGCAGGTCGGCCGGAAACAGCGCGTCAATCTCATCGGGGTCAAGCATTGCAGAGGGTACCTCCACGGGCCCTGGACAGTTCTGAAACCGCGGTGATCACCGTCGCCAGGCGGTCCCGTGGTGGGCGCTACCCGCAGGCCCGTCTGCGATGCTAGCGGGCACCGGGTCCCCCCCGGTGGAGGGCGGGTCAGGCATGCGGCGCGGTTTCTCCAAGGTGGTGATGGCCGCCAGGCCCGGGGGTGCCCCTGCGCGCCGGCCCGTACGATGACCACAGCGTCATCCGCCAGGCAGTAGACACAGAGGTGGCCGCGAGGTCACCGGGAAGTCAGAGGGTCGTAACCGGTATGGCGATTACCAGGGATGAGGTCGCGCATCTTGCCCGCCTGTCGCGGCTGGCCTTGTCCGACGAGGAGCTCGACACGCTCGCCCCTCAGCTTGACGTGATCATCGGTGCGGTCGCCCGGGTCGCGGAGGTGGTTGCGGATGACATCCCGCCGACGACCCATGCCGTCCCGCTGACGAATGTGTTCCGGGCTGACATCACCCGCACGTCGCTGTCGCAGGCTGACGCGCTCGCCGGCGCGCCCGCCGTTGAAGACGGCCGTTTCCGGGTGCCGCGCATCCTCGACCTGGACGAGTGAGGGTACCTCCCGTGACCGACGTCATCCGTTTCTCCGCAGCCCGAACCGCCGCCGCGATCGCCGCGGGTGAGCTCAGTGCCCTGGAGGCGACCCAGGCCGCGCTCGACCGGATCGCGAAGGTCGACGATCGGATCAACGCGTTCCTGTACGTCGACGTCGACGGTGCCATCGCTGCGGCTCGCGACGTCGACCGTCGCCGGGCTGCGGGGGAGCGCCTGGGACCGCTTGCGGGCGTCCCGCTGGCGCTCAAGGACGTACTCACTGCCCGCGGCATGCCGACGACCTGTGGTAGTCGAATGCTCGAGGGTTGGAAGCCGCCGTATGACGCGACCGTGGTGTCGAAGCTGCGGGCCGCCGGTGTGGTGATCATCGGCAAGGTCAACATGGACGAGTTCGCGATGGGGTCGTCCACGGAGAACTCCGCCTACGGGCCGACCCGCAACCCGTGGGACACCGATCGCATCCCCGGCGGCAGCAGCGGTGGCAGCGCAGCCGCCGTGGCCGCCTTCGAGACGCCGATCTCGATCGGGACCGACACCGGCGGCTCGATCCGCCAGCCCGCGGCTGTGTGCGGGCTGGTCGGGGTCAAGCCGACCTACGGCGGGGTGAGCCGCTACGGCCTCGTCGCCTTCTCGAGCTCGCTGGACCAGGCCGGGCCGCTGGCCCGCACGGTGACCGACGCGGCTCTGCTGCATGCCGCCATCGCCGGTCACGACCCGCTGGACACCACCAGCATCGAGCTGCCGGTACCCGGCGTGGTGGCTGCCGCCGCCAGCCGTGATCTGCGCGGCGTGCGGATCGGCGTGGTCCGTGAGCTGTCCGGGGACGGCTACGACATCGGGGTGCGGGCGCGCTTCTCCGACGCTCTTGAGGTGCTGGTCGGTCTGGGTGCCGATGTCGTCGAGGTGAGCTGTCCGCATTTCACCTACGCGCTGCCCGCCTACTATCTGATCGCGCCGAGCGAGTGCTCGTCCAACCTGGCCCGCTTCGACGCGATGCGGTTCGGCCTGCGCATCGGTGACGACGGCGAGGCCGGAGCCGAGGAGGTCATGAGTCGCACCCGCGGCGCCGGGTTCGGGGCTGAGGTCAAGCGGCGGATCATCCTGGGTGCCTACGCATTGTCGTCGGGTTACTACGACGCCTACTACGGCCAGGCGCAGAAGGTCCGAACGCTGATCAGCCAGGACTTCGCCGCGGCCTACGAACGGGTCGACGTGCTGGCCTCACCGACCACGCCCACCGTCGCGTTCCGGCTGGGTGAGAAGATCGACGATCCGGTGGCGATGTACCTGTCCGACCTGTGCACGATCCCGTCGAACCTGGCCGGCGGACCGGCGATGAGCCTGCCGATCGGCCTGGCCGACGGGCTTCCGGTCGGTTTCCAGATCATGGCACCGACCTTCGCCGACGACCGGCTCTACCAGGTCGGTGGCGCGTTGGAAGCGGCTCTCGACGCCGCCCGCGGCCATCCCTTCCTCGACGACGCCCCACCTCTGTAGGGGCGGGAATGCGCGACGGCGGCCCGTTCCCCGCCCGGGCGGCCCCGGCGAGACTCGGAGGGACACTGGGCCTGATGAGTTATGAGATGTGCGGAACGAGGGGAGAGGCTGATGGTTGCGCTACGTAGCAGGCGGGCGGACCGAGCGCCGCTGGTGGCGGTCTGGGTCCTGGGCTTGGCCGTGCTCGGGGTGGGCATCGCGGCGGCCTCGCCGATTTTGATCATCTGGGGTGTGCTCGGCGTCGGCGGATCCGCCTTCGCCACCAGGATCCACCTGCGTGACACCGGTATCCGCCGGTCGCGCGAGGATATCGAGACCTCGAACCCGACCCAGGCCGGCTCATCGGCGCCATCGGCGCCATCGGATTCATCAGGCCCGTCAGAAGGCCCGGCAGATTCGTCCGGTCGGGCAGGCCCGGTTGAACAGGAGCACCTGCGTTGACATCCCCGGCCAGCGTGGCGGTCACGACCCCCACCTTCGACGACGCCGTCGCCCGCTACGAGCCGGTGATCGGGCTGGAGACACACGTCGAGCTCGGCACCGCCTCGAAGATGTTCTGCGGCTGTTCCACGGTGTTCGGCGCGGAGCCCAACACCCAGGTGTGCCCGACCTGCCTGGGGCTGCCGGGCTCGCTGCCGGTGGTCAACGAGGCCGCCGTGCGGTTCGCCGTGATGATCGGCCTGGCACTGAACTGCTCGATCTCGTCCTGGTGCCGATTCGCGCGCAAGAACTACTTCTACCCGGACATGCCGAAGAACTTCCAGATCAGCCAGTACGACGAGCCGCTGTGTGAGAACGGCTGGCTCGACGTGGAGGTTGACGGGAAGATCCATCGGGTCGGCATCACCCGCGTGCACATGGAGGAGGACACCGGCAAGTCTCTGCATGTCGGTGGGGCCACCGGGCGTATCCACGGGGCCACGCACTCCCTGGTCGACTACAACCGGGCCGGGATCCCGCTCGTCGAGATCGTCACCGAGCCGGACGTCCGTTCACCGGAGGTCGCCCGCGCCTACGTCGACGAGCTGCGGGAGCTGTGCCGGGCGCTCACCGTCTCCGACGTCCGCATGGAACAGGGTTCGCTGCGCTGCGACGCCAACGTTTCGTTGCGGCCGCGGCCGGCGCCCGGCGAGCCGGTGGCACCCTACGGCACCCGCTCGGAGACCAAGAACCTCAACTCGTTGCGGTCGGTGGAGCGGGCTGTCCGGTACGAGATCGTCCGGCAGGCGGGTCGCCTGGACGCGGGTCTTCGGATCGTCCAGGAGACCAGGCACTTCGACGAGGCGTCCGGCACGACGTCGACCGGCCGATCGAAGGAGGAGGCGACCGACTACCGGTACTTCCCCGAGCCCGACCTGACACCGCTGGCGCTGACCCATGAGTACGTCGACGCGGTCCGGGCGACCATTCCGGAACTGCCGGCGCAGCGGCGCGCCCGCCTTGCCGTCGACCACGGCTTTTCGCCTACCGACATCGTGAACATGGGAAATGCGGGTGTCCTCGACCTGGTCGAGGAGACCATCTCGGCGGGCGCGCCGGCCGAGGCGGCCCGCAAGTGGTGGCTGAACGAGCTCGCGCGCCGGGCCGCCGACGCGGGCGTACCACCGACGGGCCTTGCGATCGGGCCGGTGGATGTCGCCCGCATCACGGAGCTGGTCGCGGCGGGTGAGCTCACCGACGCCCTCGCCCGTAAGGTCATCGACGGCGTTCTCGCCGGCGAGGGCGCACCGGACGAGGTGGTGGCCAGCCGCGGTCTGAAGTTGGTGTCAGACGACGGCGCGCTTTCCGAGGCGGTGGACGCGGCCATCGCCGCCCAGCCCGCCATCGCGGACAAGGTCCGGGGCGGCAAGCTGAACGCGGTCGGCCCGCTGGTCGGCGCCGTCATGAAGGCCATGAAGGGTCAGGCCGATGCGAATGCCACCCGCACGCTCCTCTTGGAGCGCCTGAAGGAGTAGGTGGATTCTGTCGCTCTGGCGACATTTCCTACCTATGCCTGGCGACGGTTGGTGTTGGCGTTAGGTGGAAATGGTCATCAGGGCGGCGATTTCCACCTAACGCTCGAACGGTGCGCGACGGTAATGCCATATTTTTGTGACAGCCTCCGGTGTGTCGCGGGGCTGGAGGTGGGTGGCCGTCCGTAGACTTAGCCCCGTGTCCGGAGGCGGACCTGGAGCAGGGCGCCGATGAGTCCTCGGGATGCATGATCATGTTGTTGCGCGCCGAGGGCCTGGCGGTCGCCAGGGACCATGGCGCGCCCGATCACCGTTTTCGGGAGGAGTGCACGCCACGGTGCCTCTCACCCCCAGTGGGTTCACCGCCTCGACCTCGCGGCGACGTGGGCCGAGCCGCACCCGAATCCTCGTTGCGCTGCTGGTCGTCCTTGTGCTGCTGGCCGCGGCCGGCGTCGGCTACTTCCTGAAGACCCGCGCCGATGCGCGTGCCGCGGACCGGGCGGCGACGAGTGCCGCGCAGGCTTATCTTTCCGGCTGGCAGAGCCTGGGCGCACCGGGCGACGCGGGCGGCGACGCCAGCGCTGCCGCAGCAGCGCAGGAGCGGGGTAAGGCCGGCGTGACGGCCGTGAGCGTGCCGGGGACGATCGCGGTCGACCAGCTCGTGGCGACGATGGTCGACGTCCGCACGAAGCTGAACGTGACCGGGGCCCGATTCGTTGCCGGAGCCCTGACGCGCCGCGACTCGAACGCGACGGTCGGCTACTCTGCGTCGCTCACCCTTGCAGGCTTCGGCGAGCCGTTCACCTACGACGCCCTGCTGCACCTCGTGCAGCAGGGCAAGGCATGGAAGGTGCAGGCGCGTCCCGACTCGGTCAACCCGGCCCTGACGCCCGGTCTACGGCTGGACCGCACCTCCTCCACGGGCAAGCGGGGCCAGCTGCTCGACGCCAACGGGCAGCCGCTCGGTGCTGACGCGGAACTTGCCGGCAACCTGATCGGTCAGGTCGCCCCGTCGTCCGGATTGCAGCGCGTTTATGACACCGACCTCGCGCCGCAGGGCGGCACGGTGGTCGTCCGCAACGATCGGAACGAGACTGTCAGCACGCTGCGGACGTATCCGATGACGGATGGCAAGGATGTGCAGACCACGCTCGACCTGAACGTGCAGCGCGCCGGCGAGGCGGCGATGGCGGCCGCCGCCAAGCCCAACGGAGCGCTGGTCGCCATCGACACCCGGACGGGCGGCGTCTTGGCCCTGGTCAACCATCCGCTCAACGGATACAGCCGGGCCGTGATCGGCAGATACCCGCCGGGTTCCACCTTCAAGATTGTCACCGCGACCGCGGCGTTGATCGCAGGCAAGGACCCGAACACCTCGCTGGACTGTACGCAGACGGTAGCCATTGGCGGGCGTACGTTCCAGAATGCCGAGGCTGAGCAGTTCGGTCCGATTCCGCTGCGGACGGCGTTCGCCCGCAGCTGCAACACCGCGTTCATCCGCTTGGAGCAGTCGTTGCCGGACTCCGCGCTGGAGCAGACCGCGAAGCTGTACGGCTTCGACGGCAGCCAGCCGCTGCCGATCGCGAGCGTCGGCGGTTCGTTCCCGACGCCCAAGGATGCGGTCGAATCGGCGTCCGCGGCGATCGGGCAGGGCAAGGTGTCCGCGAGCCCGCTGCAGATGGCAAGCGTCGCGGCGGCCGTCGCCAGTGGGACCTGGCGCCAGCCGTTCGTGGCCGGCACCACGCCCAGGAGCAATGCGTTGCCGCCGGCGGCGGTCGCGCCGCTGCAGGATTTCATGCGCGCGGTCGTGACCGAGGGCACCGCGAACGGGGTGGCGTTCCCCGGTGAGGTGCGCGGCAAGACCGGTACGGCCGAATACAAGGACGGCACTCCGCCGCCGACACATGGATGGTTCGTGGGCTATCGCGGCACCGTGGCCTTCGCGGTCATCGTCGAGGACGGCGGCTTCGGAGCGCAGTCGGCGGCGCCGGTCGCGGCCCGTTTCCTCGCGGGCCTCGCCGCCCCCTGACGCCGCGGCTCCGTGACGCCGCCGCCCCGTCCTGTCGGCCGGTCACAGCGGGCACGCTGACCGGTCAGCGGGTCAGCGGGGGCCCCGGTCAGCCGCGACCAGGGCGATCTTTCTAGGTTTGTGCGATCAACAAGGCCGTCTCCGGCGTACAAACCTCGAAAGATCGTTGATCAACGTAGCTGTCCGGCTGGGACCACCGGGCGTCCGCCGTCCCACGCCGCGCCCGCCATCTGTATCAATGGCCCGCCAACAGATCGCTGTCTGGCGCTGTGAATGCGCAAACGCCCGACTCGGCGACGTTGCGCATGCAATGCTTTGTACCGTGAACAAACCGGTGCTCGGCGCATTCGATCAATCTGATCAGAGGATTCTGGGTAGCCGTCTGTTGATGATCTGATCGACGCCGCGACCGCAGATCGCGGCGCGGTGTCCACGTGGACGTCATCATCTGCGTTCTTTCCCGCACGTTCGTTCCGCTGTCCGTTCATCTGGACGGGCAGTCTTCGGGTTTTCCTCTCACGTGTTCTCACGTGTTCTCACGTGTTCAGACGAGAACCCGGGTCTCGCCTTATGCCCACAGACCTTCGGAGTACGCTCATGCCTGGCCGGTGCCATGCCGCTCGCTACCCACAGATATCCTGCCGCGTTCTTCCGTGGTCGGCCGGTCGATGACCGAGGGAAAGGCGCTGTCCCGATTCGGTCCCGATGGATCCGGCGGACCGTCCGGCCGGGCGCAGGCCGCTTCTGTCCCCGAAGCCACCCCCTGCCCGGCCGTTCCTGTTTCCCGCCGCAGGCGGGCCGAACCTGTCCGGGTGCCGTTCGGAACGGTGTCAGGCGTGCCGCTGGCGTCTCGGCCACGTAAGACCACGATCAATCTCACCCTCGCCGAGGAGGACGCCCTTGAGGACCTCATCCGCGAGCTGCGGCGCCGTACCGGCCGGTCGGTGTCGAAGGACGAGACATGGCGGGCACTGCTTGTCTGGGGCGCCCGCGAGGACAACGCCGCCGACGCTCTCGCGGACATCCTCGACCAGTCAGCGGTGCAGCCATGACCTGTTTCCCGTCAAAATGGGGAATCCGTTGAACCGTTGTGCTGGGAATAAATTCCCCCGTCATCCCGTCATCCCGTCATCCCGTCATCCCGTCATTACGTCATTACGGAATGCATCATTTTTCTTGCGTGATCGTGAAAGATTCGTGTACAACATTGATATCCGTTTGGTCAGTCTCGTGTGCGAGTCAACCGTCGAGAAATTCGACTGAGATCTCTGCATCGGGGATCGACGTGGCGCCATCGATGACCACTCGGATCTGGAGGTGATCTGAAGGAAAGTCAAGATGCCTGACTCATGACGTTTCTTTCGAAAGAGATAAGGAGAAATTTCGTGCCTCTGAACTGGTCTCTTGCTGGCCGTGCCGATAATCATCGTGGCCACCACAACGGTAAATCTCCCGGTTCACCACCGAGCGGTGCTTTCCCAGCAATCGAGCAATAGCCGACCCGGAAAATCCCTCCGAAATCCCACGAGAAATCTCCTCGCGGTCTTCCGCGGTCAACGCCTGACCCCGCACCCAAGTCTCCCATCAGTGAGCCACAAGATTTATCGCATGTGGCGCACTGACTCCTTGATGCCGCCGGGAACAGGCCATCGGGCACTGGCCCGGGACTATATCGCCGGTATAAGCCGGCCCTCCTTCCGATACATCCATTTGTAACGTGCGACCTCGTGTCGCACTTCGGCGACGTTGTTCGTGAACGGGACCGTGAGGTCCGTCGCGAACCGTAGGATCATGTCTTCGTAGCGGCGGAACCGGGCGACCAGGGTCCGGACATCTTTGGCGAGCGGACTGCGTTTGTCGAGGTTGTCGGTGTCGCCGCGGGCCAGGGCGCCGAGGTAGTGGTTGCGGATCCGGGCCAGGCCGCCGTCATGGACACCCGGCGCGGCGCGGCACACGGGCGGCCGTCAGGCTCTCGCGGGTCTTTTCCGTGCTGACGATGGATATGAGACCTACGCCGCGGTCCGCGTCACCAGTGCCGTCCCGGACACCAGCGTCTCCATCTTCTATCGGCATCATCGGGTGTCTGGAACTATGATCACGATTGACTTGTTGTGATCGAAGGCGAGGCCTGCGCAGGGTCGTCCTGCGGCCCATGGTTGGCCGAATCCACTGTCGTCGATCCGCCAGGACTGTAGACTGTGAGCATCCAATTTCTGCCGGATGATTTCGATGATCTCTTCTCGGGGACGACAGTGATCCGCCGTCACAGCGGTGATCGTTTCATGCTGGAAAGCGGCGAACTCGCGGGCCTTGTCCGATATTCCCATAAACGGCCTCAGCCCCAGCGTGCGGCAGGCATCCTTCGACGGAAAAACCGCGACGGCCCCTGCCGGGATAACACAGGTGGCCAGTTCCGACGGCACGTTCCTTCCGGTAGATTGCCACACGTTCCGGCAGGATTCCGCCGGGTCCGCAATCCCGTCGGCGCCGACAACGTCCGTGTCGCCATGGAAGCTTACCGTCGCATAGCATGAAACGGTCGTAGCCTGTGTCGCCAAACCACCGGGAAGCAACTCCTGACCTGCGGCCGTAGCAGCGACAAGCACTGTCACCGCAGTCGGAACAATCACCAGCTTTCGTCGCCACCACGGTTTGCGGGTGGGCACGGCCGACGCCACCACGTGGCGTTCGAGCAGCCGCTGACGGTGCGCCAACCGCTCCGCCGGGATAGTCCGCTGCGGCGGAAGCCGCGGAAAATCTAGATTGGACATGTCACACCACTTCCCGACCGTGCTGACCCTTGACCGGCGTCGCCGAACCAGCGGGATCTTTGAAGGCGCCTGTCGCATCACCCCGGACCTTCAGAAGCCGAGCGCGGGCGCGCGCCAGGCGCGACCGCACTGTTCCTACCGGTATACCCAGAGCGACCGCGGCTTCGGTATAACTCAGACCGGCCATCGCCACCAGAGCGACGACCTCCTGCTCGTTGCGGTTCAGTAACGCGAGCTCGCGCAGAATTTCCCTCATCCGCCGCTCGTCGTCGAGGCGTGCAGTGACAGCCTCGGAGGGATCAGGCTCCACCTCGGGAAGCGGCAGTCGGTACAGCGCCGCGTCGTACCGGCGAGCAGCCCGCATCTGGTTGCGCACCACGTTCGTCGCCACCCCGAGCAGCCAGGGACGCAACGACCCGGACATGACAACCACGTCGGCCCGCCGCCGCCACGCCTCCAGGAAGACCACGGACGTCGCATCCTCTGCCGCGCTCCACGAGCCGAGTCGGTGGAAGCAGTAGGTGTAGACGGCGCTGGAGTGCTTGCGGAACAAAAGCCCGAACGCCGTCCCGTCACCGGAGCTGGCCCGCGCAAGCAGGTCACCGTCAGAGACGGACTCATCCGTCATATGTCGCCCTCATGCCCTGTAATGTCCGCCCGGGGCCGCCGGGTTCCCGGTGCACCCCCACCATCCCGGCGGCACGAGCGTCGGCGATGACTCCTCCGGTGACCCACCCGCCCGCGCTGGGCAGCTTGCCGCCGATGGCCCGCGCCGCGCGTCTGCCGGTGATCGTCTGTCGGTGATCGCGGCTATCCGTGGCTGCCCGGGCCCGCCGCCTTGGCCCTCGTGCGAGGTGGGCGATCTTTCTAGGTTTGTGCGATCAACAAGGCCGTCTCCGGCGTACAAACCTCGAAAGATCGCCGGTGGCCGGTGGCCGGTGGCCGGTGGCCGGGGGAGACGGGGGAGCGAGACGGTCGTCCGGGCTACGCTGTTTCGCTGCGGTTGCGACAAGGACCTTGACGGGCGCGCGGATGTCGGGGAAGGTAAGCGCATGGTCCCCGGCATCCTCGTACGTGTAGAGCGCGCGTAGGCGAAGCAAGACTGCGCGCGCCGCCCCTCAGTGCCTCCTGGCACGGGGGGTTTTTTTATGCCCGGCGCTACCAACCCGTCACCACCGCGGAACGTCAAGGAAGACGATCAGATGAGCAGAGAGATCACCGGAGCGCAGTCGCTCGTGCTTTCCCTCGAGGCGGTCGGGGCCGACGTGGTCTTCGGCATCCCCGGCGGCGCGATCCTGCCGGCCTACGACCCGCTGTACGACGCCGAACGCCTCCGCCACATCCTGGTCCGCCACGAGCAGGGCGCCGGGCACGCCGCAGAGGGTTACGCCCAGGCGACCGGACGGGTCGGCGTGTGCATCGCGACGTCCGGGCCGGGCGCGACGAATCTGGTCACGCCGATCGCGGACGCCTACATGGACTCGGTGCCCATGGTGGCGATCACCGGCCAGGTGCCGAGCGCGGCGATCGGGACGGACGCCTTCCAGGAAGCCGACATCTGCGGCATCACGCTGCCGATCACGAAGCACAACTTCCTCGTCCACTCCGCGGACGACATCCCCCGCACGATCGCCGAGGCCTTCCACATCGCCGCGACCGGACGTCCCGGGCCGGTCCTGGTCGACCTGCCCAAGGACATCCTGCAGTCGGCGACGGCGGTGCTGCCAGGTGACATCTGGCCGCCCACGCTGCAGCTACCCGGCTACCGACCGGTCACCCGGCCGCATGCCAAGCAGGTCCGGGAGGCGGCGAAGCTCATCAGCGCCGCCCGCCGCCCAGTCCTGTACGTCGGCGGTGGCGTGCTCAAGGCGCGGGCCGCCGGGCAGCTGCGCACGCTCGCCGAGCTCACCGGCATCCCGGTGGTGACGACGCTGATGGCGCGCGGCGCGTTCCCCGACTCCCATCCCCAGCACCTCGGTATGCCGGGCATGCACGGGTCGGTCGCCGCGGTCACCGCGCTACAGAAGTCTGATCTCCTGATCACCCTGGGTGCCCGTTTTGATGACCGGGTGACCGGGAAGCTCGCCTCCTTCGCGCCGAAGGCCGCGGTCATCCATGCAGATATCGATCCGGCCGAAATCGGGAAGAACCGGGT
The DNA here is from genome assembly GCF_963555885.1 of Protofrankia sp. Cr2. Lineage (NCBI taxonomy): Bacteria > Bacillati > Actinomycetota > Actinomycetes > Frankiales > Frankiaceae > Protofrankia > Protofrankia sp. Cr2. The sequence goes on along the minus strand of NZ_CAUVXG010000026.1, from coordinate 19,914 downwards.
CGCGGACGTGCCGATCGTCGGCGACTGCCGGGAAGTGATCATCGATCTCATCGCCGCGTTGCAGGCGGAGACGCGGCCGGACATCACCGGCTGGTGGCGCCAGCTCGACGGCTGGCGCCGGACCTACCCGCTGGGTTATGACCGGCCGGCGGACGGTTCGATCGCTCCCCAGTACGCCATCGAACGGATCGGGAAGATCGCCGGTCCGGAGGCGCTGTATGTCGCCGGGGTCGGCCAGCATCAGATGTGGGCGGCGCAGTTCATCTCCTACGAGCACCCGTACACCTGGCTGAACTCCGGTGGCCTGGGCACCATGGGCTACGCCGTGCCCGCGGCGATGGGCGCCAAGGTCGGTCGGCCGGACGCCGTCGTGTGGGCGATCGACGGCGACGGCTGCTTCCAGATGACAAACCAGGAGTTGGCGACCTGCGCGCTGGAAGGTATCCCGATCAAGGTTGCGATCATCAACAACGGATCGCTGGGAATGGTCCGCCAATGGCAGACCCTCTTCTACGACAAGCGTTACTCCAACACCGAACTGGGCACGCATCCGGACCCTTCCACCCGACGTCCGCGCCGGGTGCCGGACTTCGTGCGCCTGGCCGAGGCGCTCGGTTGCGTGGGCATGCGGTGTGAGTCGCCGGACGAGGTCGACGCCACCATCGAGAAGGCCATGGCCATCGACGACGCGCCGGTCGTGGTGGATCTGATCGTCCACCAGGATGCGATGGTGTGGCCGATGGTCGCCGCCGGTGCGAGCAATGACGAGATCAGGGTCGCTCGCGACATCGCCCCCGACTTCGACTACGAAGAGCTCTGAGGATCTGAGGAGAGGTCTGGTCAAGGTGACCACGCATACACTGTCGGTGCTGGTGGAGAACAAGCCCGGCGTCCTCGCCCGCGTTGCGGGGCTGTTCTCCCGGCGCGGCTTCAACATCGAGTCACTCGCGGTCGGACCGACCGAGCACGATGACGTCTCCCGGATGACGATCGTCGTGGCCGTTGATGAGCTGCCGCTCGAACAGGTCACGAAACAGCTCAACAAGTTGGTCAACGTGATTAAGATCGTCGAAATGGACCCGACGGCGTCGGTGCGGCGGGAGTTGGTTCTGATCAAGGTGCGGGCCGACATGTCGGTCCGTTCACAGGTCCTGGAAACCGTCACGCTGTTCCGTGCGAAAGTGGTCGACGTCGCGCCCGACGCGGTGACGGTGGAGGCCACCGGTACCCGTGACAAGCTTGACGCTCTCATCCGGATGCTCGAACCGTTCGGTATCAGGGAGCTGGTCCAGTCCGGCATGGTCGCCCTCGGTCGAGGCTCCCGGTCGATCACAGATCGCAGTCTGCGTTCTCTCGAGCGCACCGCGTAGCTCGTCGTCTTTTCTCCGTGCCTTTCTCTGCTTTTCCTGCCTTTCTTACCTTCGCTACCTTTCCCGCCTTTCCCGCCTTTTCTACGGACAGAAAGAAAAGAGTTGCCCACGATGGCCGAGATCTATTACGACGCCGACGCGTCGCTCGACAACATCAGCAATCGGAAGGTCGCCGTCATCGGGTACGGCAGCCAGGGCCATGCGCATGCGCTCAACCTGCGCGACAGCGGTGTCGACGTCCGGGTCGGTCTGCCGGAGAACAGCCGTAGCCGGGCGAAGGCCGCCGAGCAGGGCCTGCGGGTGCTCACGCCGGCGCAGGCGTCCGCCGAAGCGGATGTGATCATGCTGCTCGCGCCCGACACGGCCCACCGCAAGATCTATGCGGAATCCATCGCCCCGCACCTCTCACCGGGCAAGGCCCTCGCCTTCGGGCATGGTTTCAACATCCGGTACGGCCTGATCGAGCCGCCGGCCGGGGTGGACGTGTTCATGGTCGCCCCGAAAGGCCCCGGGCACCTGGTCCGGCGGACCTTCACCGAGGGTAAGGGCGTTCCGGTGCTGGTCGCGGTGGAGGCGGACGCGTCCCGCAGCGCCCTGCCGCTCGCGCTGGCATACGCCAAGGCGATCGGCGGCACCCGCGCCGGCGCGCTGCGCACGACGTTCACCGAGGAGACCGAGACGGACCTCTTCGGTGAGCAGGCGGTCCTGTGCGGGGGCGCGAGCGCGCTGGTGCAGGCTGGTTTCGAAACGCTGGTCGAGGCCGGATACCAGCCCGAAGTGGCCTACTTCGAGTGTCTGCACGAGTTGAAGCTGATCGTCGACCTCATGTACGAGGGCGGCATCAGCCAGATGCGGTACTCGATTTCCGACACAGCCGAATACGGCGACGTCACCCGCGGCCCGCGGGTGGTCACCCCGGCGGTAAAGGACGAAATGCGCCGCATTCTCGGTGAAATCCGCGACGGGACGTTCGCCCGTGAGTGGATTGCCGAGGACGACGCGGGACGCCCGCAATTCACCAAACTTGTCGAGGAGGGCAAGGGCCACCCGATCGAGCAGGTGGGCGCCCGGCTCCGTCCGTTGATGTCCTGGATCGCGACACCCACCGACTGACCGGTGCCGACCGGTGCCGACCGGTACCGACCGGTGGGCCGCCACACGCGGGGACCCCACCGGTCGGTACGCTGACCGCGCCCGCAGGTACGCCGCGCCCGCGGGCGAGCCCTCGTGCCGTTCTCTAGAGGGCCAAAGGCGATGCGATGGTGGTTCTGTCGCATCACTGGAGGCCGCAGTCCCCAGAGCATTCAAGGAGCCCTACCGTGCCCGTCGTCCTGGTTGCCGAGGAGCTGTCACCAGCCGGGCTGGAGCTGCTGTCCAGCGAGTTCGAGGTCCGTCACGTCGACGGGGCCGACCGGGCCGCGCTCCTGGACGCGGTGGGTTCCGTCGACGCCCTGATCGTGCGCAGCGCGACCAAGGTGGACGCGGAGGTGCTTGCGGTGGCCCGGTCGCTCAAGGTCGTCGCCCGCGCCGGGATCGGGCTGGACAACGTCGACGTCGCCACCGCGACGACCCGCGGTGTCATGGTTGTCAACGCTCCGCTGTCGAATATCGTCAGCGCCGCCGAGCACGCTGTCGCGCTGCTGGTGGCGGTGGCCCGCCGGATTCCCGCGGCCAACGCCGCGCTGCGCGCCGGTGAGTGGAAGCGGTCGAAGTACGTCGGGGTCGAGCTCGCGGACAAGACAGCGGGTGTGGTCGGGCTCGGCCGTATCGGCGTGCTGGTCGCGCAGCGGTTGTCGGCGTTCGGCATGCGGATCGTCGCCTACGACCCCTACGTCTCGGTGGCCCGCGCCGCTCAGATGGGCGTGCGCCTGGTCGAGCTCGACGAGTTGCTCCGCATCAGCGACGCCATCACGATCCACCTGCCCAAGACCCCGGAGACGCTCGGCCTCATCGGCAAGAACGAGCTTGAGCGTGTCAAGCCGGGTGTGATCATCGTCAACGACGCCCGCGGCGGGCTCATCGACGAGTCGGCCCTGGCCGACGCCATCCGCGACGGTCGGGTCGGTGGCGCCGGTATCGACGTGTTCGCCACTGAGCCGACGACATCCTCGCCCCTGTTCGAGCTCGACAACGTCGTGGTCACTCCGCACCTGGGGGCCTCTACCCAGGAGGCTCAGGACAAGGCGGGCCTTGCGGTCGCCCGGTCGGTGCGCCTGGCCCTTCAGGGTGAGTTCGTGCCGGACGCGGTGAACGTGCAGGCAGGCGGGGTGGTGGCTGAGGATGTGCGCCCCGGACTGCCGCTCGCGGAGAAGCTCGGGCAGCTGTTCACCGGCATCGCCGGGGGGCTTGCCGCCGCGATCACCGTCGAGGTCCGCGGTGAGATCGCCGCCCACGACGTGTCGGTCCTGGCGCTCGCCGCCCTCAAGGGGGTGTTCACCGACGTCATCGAGGAGCCGGTCACCTACGTCAACGCGCCGCTCCTGGCCAAGGAGCGGGGGGTTGACGTCCAGCTCGAGACGTCCGAGGACAGCCCTGACTATCGCAATCTGGTGACCGTGCGCGGGGTGCTGGCGGACGGTGCGCCCGTGTCGGTCAGCGGCACGCTCACCGGCCCCCGCCAGGTCGAGAAGGTCACCGCGATCGACGAGTTCGAGGTGGACCTCCGCCCCCAGGCGCATCTGGCGTTCTTCCGCTACTCCGACCGGCCGGGCGTGGTCGGAGCGGTTGGCGCGCTGCTGGGCGAAGCGCAGATCAACATCGCGAGCGCGCAGGTCAGTCGGCGCAAGGCCGGCGGGGAGGCTCTCATGTCGCTCGCGCTCGACGACGCGGTCCCGCAGGACATCCTGACCGAGATCGCGAAGATCATTGGAGCGTCCGTGGCGCGCGCGGTCAGTCTCGGCGACGAGTAGACGAGTAGACGAGTAGTAGACGAGTAGTAGACGGCCGGTTATTGTTCGGCCCCGGGCCGAAGGTAAGGCTTCCGGTCGTACCTTCAGGCGTCACTCTGGGCAAAACCTCGGTTGTGATGGCGGTCGCCCGTCCGATCGCGTGTCGGAATCCGGGGTGGTGACCTGTTCCCGGGTTCAGCGGCCATGCTGTGGAAACCGGCGTTACGGGTTTACCGTGAATGCCATGGCTCGGGACGGTTATCAGGATCCGTTCGAGGGGTTGCGCCTCGACGACGGTTTTGTGCGCGGGGCGCGTTTCGTCGAGCCGTCTGCCGACGAGCGTGCGGTTACACATGGTGAGGTCTGGCCGCGGCATTGCCGGGTGCAACCCGCCCATCGTGGCGTCCCCGGGGCCTTCCACCGCTGGATGTGGGCGCCGTATTCGCCGCGCGGCCGCCGGGCCACCAGGTTTGTGGCACTTGTGACGCTGGTGGCCGGGGTGGCCGGTCTCGGGCTGTTCCTGCTCCGCCACGGTGGCCCACGCACGGCGGCGGTCTCGGCGCCGGCGCCGTCGGCGGGTATTCCGGCTCGGGCACATGACGGCGCCACGGTCGCCGGGCCCGACGCGAGCCCGGCGACGAGCCCGGCCGGCCCGGTGCCCGGAGGTGGCCAGCGGTTCGGGGTTGACGCGGCCCTGCTGGGCGCCTTGCGGGAGGGCGATTGCCTGTTCTGGACGCCCGATCCGGTTCGCGCGGTCGTGCCGATGCGGGTGTCATGCGACCAGTCGCATGTCGACCAGGTCACCCGGGTCATCAACCTCGCCGGCCCATTCCCCGTCTGGCCCGCTTGGCCGGGTTCGGATGGCCTGGCGACCGCGACTCTGACGAACTGCCCGGACGCCGCGCGGAACCTTCTGGGCAGCACCGGGATGGCCACGGACATGAAGATCGCGTCGATCTATCCGGAGGAGGCGGAATGGCTGGCCGGCGCGCACGGCCTTGTCTGTACGATCCGGCCGGACGATCTACAGCCGCGGGTCGGGCCGGTACGAGCCGTGGGCGTGTCTGCCTGAGGGGTGTCTGCCTGCGGTGCGTGTCTCATGATCCACTCTCCTCGTGTCGGGAGCTCTCAACGTGAAGTCGCTGCGGATACCGGCGTCGAGGGAGTAGGCTCAGCGCGCCATGTATGCGCTTCTGCTTCTTAGCTGCCGCGGCGGGGCCTGAGACAGGTCGGCTTCCTCGCCGCGGAGTTCGGTGTGCGCCGGCCACCGCAGGCTTTTCTTCCGGAAGCAGGAGCAGCAGCGCAGTGACTACCTCTCAGCAGCCTTCGGGCATGCCCATCGACAAGTACCGGCCGTTCCCTGCAGTGGATCTGGCGGACCGCACATGGCCCGCCCGTACGATCACCCACGCACCCCGGTGGTGCAGTGTGGACCTGCGTGACGGCAACCAGGCGCTGATCGACCCGATGACGCCCGCGCGCAAGATGCAGATGTTCACGCTGCTGGTCCAGATGGGCTACAAGGAGATCGAGGTCGGCTTCCCCGCCGCGAGCCAGACGGACTTCGACTTCATCCGTCAGCTGGTCGAGGGCGGCCACATCCCCCCTGACGTCACCATCCAGGTACTGACCCAGGCCCGTGAGGAACTGATCGAGCGGACGATCACGTCGCTGATCGGGGCACCCCGGGTCTTGGTGCATCTGTACAACTCGACCTCGACGCTGCAACGCCGCGTCGTGTTCGGGCTCGATCGCGAAGGCGTCACCGACATCGCCGTTCAGGGCGCGCAGTGGTGTGCCCGCTATGCGGACAAGCTCCTGAGCGCAAGCGACGTCCGCTGGCAGTACAGCCCGGAGTCGTTCACCGGAACCGAGCTGGAGTACGCCCTCGAAGTGTGCGAGGCGGTCATGGACGTCTGGCAGCCGACGCCGGACCGGCCGGTGGTGCTGAACCTGCCCGCGACGGTCGAGATGTCCACGCCGAACGTCTACGCCGACCAGATCGAGTGGATGTCGCGCAACCTGACCCGCCGGGAGCACGTCGTGCTGTCCCTGCATCCGCACAACGATCGTGGCTGCGCCGTGGCCGCCGCGGAGCTCGGGGTCATGGCCGGCGCCGACCGGATCGAAGGGTGTCTGTTCGGCAACGGCGAACGTACCGGCAACGTCTGCCTGGTGACGCTCGGGCTGAACCTGTTCTCCCAGGGAATCGACCCCGAAATCGACTTCCATGACATCGATGAGATCCGTCGCAGTGTCGAGTACTGCAACCAGATTCCGGTGCATCCCCGCCACCCCTATGGTGGTGACCTCGTCTATACCGCATTCTCCGGTTCACATCAGGACGCCATCAAGAAGGGCTTCGAGGCGATGGAACGGACCTCCCAGCGGCGCTGGGAGGTGCCCTACCTGCCCATCGACCCAATGGACGTGGGTCGGTCATACGAGGCTGTCATCCGGGTGAACAGCCAGTCGGGTAAGGGTGGGGTCGCCTATCTGCTGAAGTCCGAGCACTCGTTGGACCTGCCGCGCCGGCTGCAGATCGAGTTCTCCCAGGTCGTCCAGCGCCACACCGACGGTGCTGGTGGTGAGGTCACCGGCAGTCAGCTGTGGGAGATTTTCTCGCGCGAGTACTTCCTCGCCGCGGACTCCGGTGAGGCCGGGGATACCGGGGATGCCCCGTTGGAGCTGCTCGGTTCCCGCACCACCGCGGCGCACGGGGAACGCGACGAGGTGAACGTCTCGGTGCGCATCCACGGTGGCGAAGAGGTCATCAGCGGCACCGGCAACGGTCCGATCGACGCCTTCGTGACCGCTCTCGCCGAACGAGACGTCAGGGTTCGGGTGCTGGATTACCACGAGCACGCCCTGGGGTCGGGTGCGGACGCCCGCGCTGCCGCCTATCTGGAGGTGGCTGTCGGGGACGTGGCTGCCGGGGATGCGGCTGTGGGGGACCGGGTGTACTGGGGCGTCGGGATCGATCCCAACATCGTCACAGCGTCGCTGCGCGCGGTGGTGAGCGCGGTCAACCGGGCTGCGCGGGACCGGCGCATCGTCACCGCACCCTGAACGGGACGTCTGCGCATCCTGGCGGCGACGTCGAGCGGGACGCCGCGACGTCGCAGGAGACGTCGGGAGCGATGTCGAGCGGGTCCATCGGGCGGCGGGGGGTCGGTTGGCGCGGAATCCAGCCCACCGCCGTCCGCGGGTCCGGATACGGCCTGGCCAGCTCGGCGAGGCGCAGGACCAGGCGCTCGACCCGGACCAGGCCGATGGGGCGCCCCATCTCGGTGACGACGACGACCGGGTCGAAGCGGTGCTCCGGCGTGCGGTTCATCGCGCGGCGGGCCACCTCGGCGACGTGTTCGTCGGGCCGGGCGCACATGTTGGCCGCGATAGCCGGGGTGACGCCGGTACCGGTGCCCCTGTCGTTGCAGCTGCCGGCACCGGCACCGCCGGTTCGGGGCCGGGAGGCCACGTCGAGCCGGCGGGATGCCGGTGGAACCCGGTGGCTCGTCTCCGCAGCGACGTTGCGGCGGTGGTCAGGCCCGTGGGGGACGTGGGGGATCGGTATTTGTTCGAGCAGGCTGCCCACGCCGTCGCCGCGCGCTGTCCGTTGGGCAAGTAGCCGGATGCGCCGGGATATCGCCGGGTCGAGGCGCTGCCAGGTCGCGGCTGGCCGGCCGAGATGCCATCCCTGCCCGAACGGGATGCCGAGCTCCACCAGCGTCGCCAGCTCCTCGTCACGTTCGACCCCCTCGGCGATCACCAAGGCGCCGAGCCGGCTGGCGAAGACGTTGACGAGCTCGGTCAGCGTCCGCCTGACCTGGTCGACGTTTGCGTGGGCGACGAGATCGCGATCGAGTTTGACCAGCTCGGGACGGATCCGCGCGAGCTGGCGTAGACCGGCGTAGCCGGACCCGACATCGTCCATGGCGATGACGCCGCCACGGGCGCGCAACGCCTGGGTGGTGGCGATGATTTCGGGCGCCTGCTCGGTGCTGACCGCCTCGTTGAGCTCCATGACCAGTCCGCTGAGGTCGGCGTCGAGCCAGACCTCGGCGACTTCCGGGGTGGTCAGCAGATGCGGCATGACATTGACGGCGAGAAAGCAGCTGGGCGGGAGCCGGTCACGCGCCGCGAGCGCCTCCCGGAGAACTCTGGCCTCGAACCGCGCGGCGACCCCGGCCCGATCGGCGGCGGCGAACCACAGGTCGGGTGATGGCGCCGCGTTGGCTCCGAACCGCGCGAGCGCCTCGTAACCGGCGATGACACCGCGACGGAGGTCGACGATCGGCTGGAAGACGACCCGCGGCTGACCGGGATCGGCCAGTGCCCGGCGCAGCGCGTCAGACCATCCGCCGGTGCTGCCGGTCGTCCTATCGGCATCGGGGATACTCGTAGACGGGATCTCTTCGAGGATCATGCGCCGTTCACCCCTTTGTGTCGTCGCATGCTGTATCGGTCCGTCGGTGTGAGGTTCCTGTCATCGTCGCTCACGCCACGTACGGCTGCCTGACTGACTGTGACATGTGATCGATGGACTGTACTTGATGATTATGGTTGTGTCCGACGTGTCGTCCTGCGTGTCGCAATGCGTCTTCCCTGCTCAGGGGCACACTGCTCGGTAGGCGGGCGACACCGGTGGGTATGAGCGACTGGCAACAGGGACGCGGTGTCGCGGGGCCGGATCGGGCCCCGACCGGTGGCCGGCGGGGGGTCACGATGCCGGTTCACGGTGTCGGTTTACAGTCGCGCCCATGAGGCTTGCGGTTATCGGCGGGGACGGCATCGGACCAGAGGTTGTCGCGGAGGGGCTGCGCGTACTGCGCGTCGTCGAGCCCAAGGTGGAGACGACCGACTATGACCTGGGTGCGCGCCGCTGGCATGCCACCGGCGAAACCCTGCCCGATTCGGTGCTCGACGAACTGCGTGAGCACGACGCCATCCTGCTCGGGGCCGTCGGTGACCCCACTGTGCCCAGCGGTGTGCTGGAACGCGGGTTGCTCCTGCGGTTGCGTTTCGAGCTCGACCACTACGTGAACCTGCGTCCGGTGCGGCTCTACCCGGGTGTCACCACGCCGCTGGCGGGCGAACCGGATATCGACATGGTGGTGGTGCGGGAGGGAACCGAAGGTCCGTATGTGGGTGCCGGCGGCACCCTGCGTCGTGGCACACCCTTCGAGGTGGCCACCGAGGAGAGCATCAACACCCGGTACGGTGTCGAACGCGCTGTCCGCGACGCGTTTCGCCGGGCACAGGCCCGCCCCCGCCGGCGGCTGACGCTCGTCCACAAGACCAACGTCCTGACCAGGGCCGGTGACCTGTGGCTGCGTACGGTCACCGATGTCGCGGCCGAGTTCGCCGACGTCCAGGTCGACTACCAGCATGTGGACGCCGCGTCGATGTTCTTCGTCACCGATCCGGGACGTTTCGACGTCGTGGTCACTGACAACATGTTCGGCGACATCCTCACCGACATCGGTGCCGCGATCACCGGTGGTATCGGGCTGGCGGCCAGCGGCAACCTTGACCCGTCCGGGGCGCACCCGAGCATGTTCGAGCCGGTACACGGCAGCGCTCCCGACATCGCAGGGCAGGGGATAGCGGACCCGACGGCCACCGTGTTGTCCGTCGCGATGCTGCTGGAACACCTGGGTCGTCTCGACGACGCAGCCCGGGTCGAGACCGCGGTCGCCGCGGCGTTGGCCGACCGTTCCCGGCTGGGCGCCGGTCACACGGGCACCCTGTCCACCCGCGCGGTCGGCGAAGACCTGGCGGCCCGGGTCGCCGGGTGACAACGACCGGAGGCCGAAGTCCCCGGAGCAGCGTCCGGACGCTATCCTCGGAAGGGCCGTAGATCCGGTACGACGGCAGCCGACGGGGCCTGACCACGGCGAAGATCGGCACGATCGTCACTCGTCCGTGCGTTAAGAGCCCCCACGCCTGGAGTCACACATGGCCATTACACCGACGTCAAAGATCTGGATGAGCGGTCAGTTCGTCGACTGGGACGATGCCCGCATCCACGTTCTCAACCCGACCCTGCACTACGGTTGGGGTGTTTTCGAGGGCATCCGCGCCTACTCCACCGCGCATGGCAGCGCCGTGTTCCGGTTGACCGATCATGTTGCGCGGCTGTATCGCAGCGCCAAGATCTACATGATGGAGCCGCCGTACACTCAGGCGGAACTGATTGCCGCGATCAAGGAAACGGTCGCGGTCAACGAGGTCGACGCCTGCTACATCCGGCCGCTGGTCTATCTCGGGTATGGCGAGATGGGCCTGAACCCGTTGCCGTCCTCGATCGAGGTGATGATCGCGGTTTGGCCGTGGGGCGCCTATCTGGGTGATGACGCCGGCGAGACGGGCGTCCGGGCCACCGTCTCGGCCTGGCGCCGCAATGACAACAACATCATCCCACCGGCGGCCAAGGCGTCCGGGCAGTACCTCAACTCGTCGCTGGCCAAGGTCGCCGCGCTCAAGGCCGGTTATGACGAGGCCATTCTGACCAGCCCCAACGGACATATCGCCGATGGCTCGGGCGAGAACGTCTTCATCGTCGCGGGCGGAATGGTGATCACGCCGCCGCTCAGTGACGGTCCGCTCGGCGGCATCACCCGGGCGTCGATCATGCAGATTGCCGCCGACCAGGGCTATGAGGTCCGCGAACAGCACATCGTGCGCACCGACCTGTATCTGGCGGACGAGGCATTCTTCACCGGGACCGCGGCCGAGATGGTGCCGATCGTGGAGATCGATGACCGGCCGGTCGGATCGGGCCGGCCAGGGCCGATCACCCGCGAGCTGATGGACCTGTTCCACCAGGCGACCCGCGGGGAACTCGACCGCTACAAGATCTGGAACGAACGCGTCCACGACGCCTGAGGTCGGGCAGCCACCACCTGCCACCCACTCACCCGTCACTCACTACCCGGTACGCGCCACGCTGAACACCCGATGGCCTGGTCAACGGCCCCCGCTGCGCCTAACGTCTCCTGTCACGTTCTCGTTTCACACGTTTACAAGCTCCAGGGAGACCGTGATGCGGGTTTGCGACGGAATGAGCGCTCTCGTCCTGATGATCGGGCCTCAGCATACCTTGCGTCAGGCGGCGCGGCTGATGGCTACCCGGAAGGTCGGCGCGGCCATTGTGCACGACGTCGATGGCCAGGGATATGGGATTCTCACCGAACGTGATGTCCTGACGTCCGTGGCGGCGGGCCAGAACCCCGATGCCGAGCTGGCTGGCGATCACATTACCCGTGACGTCGTGTTCGCTGATCCAGACTGGTCTCTGGATGAGGCTGCCGCGGCAATGCTTCGCGGCGGATTCCGGCACCTGATCGTCTGTGATCGCGGTGAGGTGGCCGGAGTGCTGTCCATGCGGGATGTTGTGCGTTGCTGGAGCATCCAGCGTTCGACTGTTTAGCTACCAGCGTTCGTCCGTTTGATCAACTGGTGCTATCGGCAGTTTTTTCGCTCCACCGGCGCACATCACTGCCAAAGTGGGGCGCCGGACGCACACGATTCCCGACATTGGCGCTACGGTCTCGGTGTGCAGGAGGAAGAAGCGGTCGCGTTGCTCCGAGCGACCACGTTGCTGAAGGAACTGGACGAGCCGGCTCTGGCGCGCCTGGCCGCACGCTCTGTCGTGCGCCGGTATCGCCGCGGCCAAGTTGTCTTTACTGAAGGTGATCCATCTGACACGTTGCTTGTGGTGGCCGTCGGGCGGCTGAAGGTTCTGACAACAGCCGATGACGGTCGTGACCACGTTCTCAACATCGCAGGCCCAGGTGACACCCTCGGTGAGCTCAACATCGTCGAGGCCGGTCCGCGGTCTGCCAGCGTCGAGGCGCTGGAGCCCAGCGAGGCGCTGGTCCTGGACCGCGCGGCCGTGTGGGAACTGGTGCGGGAGCGGCCGGCCGTCGCCGAGCAGCTCATCCGCGCGCTGGTCGCCCACGTCCGCCGCCTGACCGGGGCAAACGCAGATCTGGTCTTCCTTGATCTGCCCCGTCGGGTCGCCAAGCTGCTGCTGTTGCGGATGCGGGAGTCCGGGCGTCCGCTGATCGAGCTGGGCCTGACCCAGACCGAGATCGCATCCCTGCTCGGTGGCTCGCGCCAGTCGGTCAACCAGGCCCTGCGGGAGTTCGAGAAGCGGAACTGGATTCTGGCCGAAGGGCAGACGATCACTATCCTCCAGGTTGAGCGCCTGCGCCGCTTCGCCGGCGACTGATGCCGACCGATGTCAGCCGATGTCAGCCGATGTCAGCCGATGTCAGCCGCGAGGATCGGCAGGGTTTCGGCAGGCTCTCGGATGGGTTTCGGCAGGGTAAAAATCTGACCGTGGAGCTGGCGACGCCGTAAAGTGGGCGGTCGGCGGTGAACCTGCCCTTGTCGCGCGTACCGGCTGCTCACCCATGCCGCCGGACGCGTGACACCCAGAGTGGCCAGGGCAGTGGCCCGCCAGATCCGCAGGTGAGAGGCGCGTTGTGCTTCCAGATGACCCAGGCTCCTTCCACGTCTATGACACGACGCTGCGTGATGGGACCCAGCAGGAGGGCCTGTCGCTGTCGGTCGGCGACAAGCTCGCGATAGCCCGCCACCTCGACGACATAGGCGTGGGCTTCATCGAGGGCGGCTGGCCCGGGTCGAATCCCAAGGATGCCGAGTTCTTCCGCCGCGCCGCTACCGAGCTCCGCCTGGACCACGCCACCCTCACCGCGTTCGGCGCCACCCGCCGTGCCGGGCGCACAGCCGCCGACGACCCCCAGGTCGCAGCCTTGCGGGAGGCCGGAACCGACGTCGTCTGCCTGGTCGCGAAAGCCGACCGCCGCCACGTCGAGCGGGCACTGCGCACCACGCTCGCCGAGAACCTGGCGATGATCCGGGACACGGTGACACATCTGCGTACCGAAGGTAAGCGGGTGTTCGTCGACGCCGAGCATTTCTTCGACGGCCACCAGGCCGATGCTGACTACGCCCTGGAGATGGTCCGGGTTGCCGCCGATGCCGGTGCCGAGGTCGTCGTCCTCTGCGACACCAACGGCGGCATGCTGCCGACCCGGATCGGCGAGGTTGTCGCCGCCGTGCGCGACGCAACCGGTGCGCGCCTGGGTATCCACTGCCACAACGACACCGCCTGCGCCGTGGCGAACACCCTCATCGCGGTCGAGGCCGGGGTCACTCACGTCCAGGGGACGGCCAACGGCTACGGCGAGCGGTGCGGCAACGCCGACCTGTTCAGCGTGGTCGCCGGGTTGGAGACCAAGCTCGGGCGTCCGGTGCTGCCCACCGGGAAACTGCGCGAGCTGGTGCGGGTCTCGCACGCCATCGACGAGATCACCAACCTGGCCCCTTACAGCCACCGCGCCTATGTCGGTGCGAGCGCGTTCGCGCACAAGGCCGGGCTGCACGCGAGCGCGGTCAAGGTCGACCCGGACATGTACCAGCACATTGATCCGGCCGTGGTCGGCAACGACATGCGGATGCTGGTCTCGGAGCTCGCGGGCCGCGCCACGATCGAACTCAAGGGCCGGGAACTGGGGCTGGATCTATCCGGCCAGCGCGAGGCCCTCGGGCGGGTCGTCGATCTGGTCAAGGAGCGGGAAGCCGCCGGTTACGCCTACGAGGCGGCGGAGGCGTCCTTCGAACTGCTGCTGCGCGACGAGATCGAAGGCGAGCGGCGTTATTTCACCCTCGAGTCGTGGCGCGTGATCGTCGAGCGGCGGCCCGACGGGGAGGTCGTGAGCGAGGCGACCGTCAAAGTGATCTCCCGCGGCGTGCGGCACGTGTCCACGGCCGAGGGCAACGGCCCGGTCAACGCCCTGGACCGGGCGCTGCGGGAAGCGTTGGAGAAGGGCTATCCGGGCCTGGCAGACCTCGACCTCGTCGACTACAAGGTGCGCATCCTCGACGGCAGGTCCGGCACGGGCGCGGTGACCCGGGTACTGGTGGAGACCAGCGACGGCCGCGACCGGTGGGACACGATCGGCGTGGACGAGAACATCATCGCCGCGTCCTGGGAGGCGCTGGCGGACGCCGTCACCTACGGTCTGCGCCGCCAGGGCGAAGGCGTCGAGACTGATGGTGCCGCGCGCGAAGCGTGACCGGCGGCCTGGGTAGCGGTATGTCAGGTTCTGGCACACGTTGGCGATGATCATCCTGAAGGTTATGAATTATTAGCATAGGTCCCGTCCGATCATGATGTGATCGTTTCGGGAGAAGGTACCTGTGTCGCGGCAAGCTTCTGTGCGTCGGCGTCCGGCCCCACGGCTGGTTGATCCGAAGATCCCCGGCATGGTGGCCGCCGTCCTCCTTGTCGCCTCCATCACGGCGGCGCCCCAGACATCGCCGCAGGGGCCGCGCCACGATGATCGCGGTCCGGTCGCCGGGCGGCCGGCGCCAGCTGGCGATCGTCCGCTGCCCGTCGTCGGGGAATCGGTCCTCGGCGAGGCGGTGGGGAGCGCGGACGCCGACCGGCTCGCCGCCTCGGTGACCGTGCTGCCTGACTCGACCCGACCGACCGCGTCGGTCGCCGACGTGTCCGCACAGACAGTGTCCGCACAGACGGTGTCCGCACCGACCACGCCCGCGCCGGGTGCCAGCCCGACCGGTCCGAGCGGGGCCGCGACCACCGGGGTGGGTGGAAGTAGCGCGGCGATCCCCAGTCGGATGCTGACCGCCTATCGGACGGCGGCGCTCCGGATCAACCTCGAGCGGCCGGGATGTCACCTCCCGTGGTCGGTGCTGGCGGGAATCGGCCGGGTCGAGTCGAATCACGCCGCCGGCCGGCAGATCAGCGCGGACGGGACGGTCACTCCGACGATTCTCGGGCCCCGTCTCGACGGCTCCGCCGGCACTGCCCTGATCGCGGACACCGATCAGGGCATGCTCGACCACGACACCGAATTCGACCGGGCGGTCGGCCCGATGCAGTTCATCCCGTCGACATGGCGGTGGGCCGGGCGGGACACCGACGGCGACGGTACGGCTTCCCCGGACAACATCGGCGACGCGACGCTCGCCGCCGCGGGCTACCTGTGTCGGTCGGGTGACCTCAGCGTGCCCGAACGGCTGACCGCGGCGGTGTACAGGTACAACCCGTCGAACGCCTATGTCCGGACCGTGCTCGCCTGGGCTGATGAGTATGCGGGCGGAGACGATTCCGGCGCCGGCGATTCCGGCCCGGACAATGCGGGCGCGGGCACTGCGGTGCTGGCCAGCGCGGTGACCACAGCGGATCCGGCCGCTACCCCGAGCCCCACCCCGACCCCGAGTCCGACTGGCACACCGACTCCCACGCCGACTGGCACACCGACTGGCACACCGACTCCTACGCCGACTGGCACACCGACTCCTACGCCGACTGGCACACCGACTCCTACGCCGACTGGCACACCGACTCCTACGCCCACCGCTACCTCTACGCCGAGTGCGGCTGGCAGCGCGTCGCCGGAGCCGTCCGGCCCGAGTGTGGATGGCCCGCCAGCCCCGCCGCTCGGCGTCGTCCCCGATGGCGTCGCGCCCGCGGACGTCATACCCGCGGACGTCGTCCTCGGGGAAGTCGTCATCGGGAAACCGGACGTGGCCACCTTGGTGAGCAGACTGACCACTTAGTGCGCTTATGATCCCCCTGTCTGCCGACAGCAGGGGGATGGCGTGGGGGATGGCACTGGCAACAGTGACGGTGGCGGTAGCGCTGCGGCGACAGATCATCCGCCGCGGGTGTTTCTCTCCTACGCACACGAGTCGCCCGAACACGAGAACGTCGTCCGCGATCTGTGGATCTTCCTGAGATCCCGGGAGATTGACGCGAAGCTCGACATGCCGGCGGCCGAACGCCGGCAGGACTGGCCGCTGTGGATGCTCACCGAGGTCCGCGCGGCCGACTACGTGCTGATCCTTGCCTCGCCGCAGTACCGCCGCCGCAGTGACGGCGAAGCCGCCG
>NZ_CAUVXG010000026.1:1973-3046 GCF_963555885.1 Protofrankia sp. Cr2 | reverse complement strand
TCGAGGACATCCCGGTGTGGTTGGGACCGTACTCGACGACCCACTACCCGATCGCGGAGATCGACGATGCCGGTGCCGGTATGGAGACGCTACTGCGCGTCCTGACCGGCCAGCCGTTCGAGATCGAACCACCGCTTGGGACCCGCCCTGTTCTGCCTCCCCGTGACGTCGCCCTGCCCGGGGCGCCACCGCCGGCCGTCGCGCGGGCAGGCACAGGCACAGGCGCAGGCGGCCGGGACGGGTCACGCCCGGGTTCGCTCACCCATGAGATCGTCCTTGCGGTGCGACTCGCCGACGGCCGACTGAGCACGCGGGTGCTGCTCGCCGGCACGTTGCTGGGGGAGCGCACCGGCGCCCTGCCACGCGGGCTCGACACGGTGTGGACGGCACAGCCGGCGGATGCGGCGGCTGCGGACGCGCACCTGTCCCAGGCCGGGCATCGGTTGCGGGACGTGCTGTTCGACGCCGACACCGCGCGGCACCTGACCGAGTTGATCGACGGCTCGCCGTTCGGCGCGGTCGTGGACATCGTGGTGGAGGCCGAGGGCACGGCGCTCGCCCTGCCCTACGAACTGCTGCGGATGGCCGGCGGACGGCTGCTGGCCACCATGCCCGGGGTGCGGCTCACTCGCCGGGTCGCCGGGCTGAACCGGGTTGCGACTCCGTCGCTGCCGGGCCCGCTGAAGATCCTCGTCGCGGTGGCGGCGCCGGAGGAGACCCGGACGCAGAACGCCCCGCTCGACGTCGAGGCGGAGATGCAGGCGATCATCGACGCGGTCCGTCCGGTGGCCGGTTCCGGGGCCGCGCAGGTCACGATCCTCGAGGTCGCCGGCCTGCAGGAGATCTCCGACGCGCTGGGCGGCCGGAACCCCGGGGACGCCGGTGATGTCGAGGGTGGGGACAACTATCACGTGCTGCACCTGTCCGCGCACGGCTCGGCATCCTCGGTGGAACTGGAGGACGAGGACGGCAATCCGGTCCCCATCCAGGCGCAGGAGCTGGTGGACGCGATCAAGGGCGCATCCCGACCGCTGCCGCTGATCGTGCTGTCGTCCTGCTCGGGTGCGGCTGCC
>NZ_CAUVXG010000026.1:0-1602 GCF_963555885.1 Protofrankia sp. Cr2 | reverse complement strand
CCACCGGCCGGCTCACGCCTCCCGAGTACGCCACCGCGACGCTGCTGACCGCGGCCGGTGACCCGCCGTTGCTCGATGCAGCCGTCGACCCGCAACCGCTGACCCGCCCGTTTGCCGCGCCGGCCGGTGGCAGCGTCCGTGAGCTGGCCATGGGTGATCTTGTCGGGCGGCGCCGGGAGGTCCGCACCGCGCTCGCGGTGCTGCGGGGTGGCAGCGCCGCGGTCACGCGTTGGGGCGCGGTTGCCGGCGTGGTGCTGACCGGGCCCGGCGGGATCGGCAAGACCGCCGTTGCCGGGCGGGTAATGGCCCGGCTGCGGGCCGACGGCTGGGCGGTGGCGGTGCATGTCGGCCGGTGGAACCCGCCGTCGCTGATCGCCGCGACCGCGCAGGCGCTCCGCGGCATCCCGGTCCCGGAGCTGGTCGAGGCCAGAGCCACCCTCACTGACTCACACCATGAGGAAACGGACAAGATCGCGAAGATTCGGGAACTGCTGGGCGAGCATCGCCTGCTGCTGTTGTTCGACGACTTCGAGCAGAACCTCACCGAGGACGGTCGGGGCTTCGCCGACCCGGGCTTCGCCGAGGTGTTCGCGGATCTGGCTCGGGCCGGTGGCCCTGGTGGTTCGGGCGGCGCCGGCCGGCCGGGTAGCGCTGGCCGTCTGCTCGTGACGTGTCGATATCCCCTGCCGAACCGTACCGCCTCGTTGCATCGGGTGGATGTCG
Organism: Protofrankia sp. Cr2; assembly: GCF_963555885.1. Lineage (NCBI taxonomy): Bacteria > Bacillati > Actinomycetota > Actinomycetes > Frankiales > Frankiaceae > Protofrankia > Protofrankia sp. Cr2. The sequence continues at coordinate 879 of NZ_CAUVXG010000026.1, read as the reverse complement.
GGCCCCTCAGCGGCTCCGAGCTGGGTCGCCTGCTGCTACGGCTACCGAGCCTGCGGCAGCTGGGTGATGATGACCGGCGCACCCTGACCCGGACGATCGGTGGTCATCCGCGGCTGTTGGAGTTCGTCGACGCGTTGTTGCGCAACGGTGCGGCGAACCTGTTGGAGGTCACCGAGAAGATCAGCGATCTGGCCGACACGCTCGGCATCGACCTGCTCGATGATCGCACCTTCGGCGAGGCGGTGGATGATGCCCTGCTGCTCGGGAGCCGGGACATCGTCCTGGAGCTGCTGGTCGCGACGGTGACGGCGGACGAGCGCGCACTTCTCCTACAGGCGGCGGTGTCCAGCGCCCCGATGTCGGTCGACGATCTCGCCTTCGCCTGGCAGGGGGCCGAGCCCGACCGGGCCCGACACCGGGTCGTCGCCACGGCCGTCCGGCGGCTCGCGGACCGGACCCTGCTGCTGCGCCTCGACGGCGATGTGCTCGTCCACCCGTGGATCGCCCACTGGCTGGTCGACGTTGAGCCCGAGACCCGGATGGAACGACACGGCAGGGCCGAGCGGATGCGGCTGGCTCGCATCGAGGCGGGGCGGGGCGACTTCGCGGATCTGGTCGAGGTGGCCCGCCACCTCGCCGCCCAGGAGCGTTTCGACGACGTCGTCGCCCAGGCGCTGACCTTCACCGACATGCTCGCGGGGGAGTCGTCGGTCGCAGCCCTGCTGGGCGAGGTCGTGCCGATGGTGCCGGCCGACAGCCGCGGGTTCCTTGAACTTGTCGAACGGGAGCTCGCCGCCCTGCTGAACACCGGCGGCACCGCGGCGGCCCGGGATCGCGGCGAATCGCTGGTCGCCGCCGCCCGTCGGTTGGCGGAGGCGG
>NZ_CAUVXG010000025.1:47533-69169 GCF_963555885.1 Protofrankia sp. Cr2 | reverse complement strand
CCCCCACGCCGACGGTGGAACAGTTCACGCTGTCGCTGACGGTCCTCGGTACGGGCACCGTCACGGGTCTGGCCGGTGGACCCTGCACGAGCCTGTGTCAGGGGACGTTTCCAGCCGGGCAGCGGGTGACGTTGACGGCGAACCCCGGCAGCGGTAACCGTTTCGACAACTGGTCGGGCGCCCCGGGTTGTGCGACAGCTGTGACGTGCACCGTGACAATGGACAAATTCCACGATGTCACTGCGCAGTTCAGCCAGATTCAGACGTTCCAGCTGACGGTTTCCAACCCGGGCGCGGGTGGCAGCGTGACCGGGAACGGGGGAATCGACTGTCCGCCGGGCGGTGGGGTACGCACCTGTACAGCGCTTTATACCGCTGGCACGCGGGTGACGCTGACGGCCGCAGCGGCATCAGGCCAGACGTTCAGCGGATGGTCGGGCGACTGCACGGGGACCGGCACCTGCGCCATAACCATGAACCAGGCGCGGAACGTAACGGCAACCTTCACGGCGCAGAACCGCCCGGTTCACAGTTCGGGCACCATCGATCTACCGTCGCTTTCCAATATGGATCTTGATACTGGAAAGGTCAGTCCATGTTGCGGCGGCGAAGGCGCCGACGCCTGGCTCCACGGAGTCGGGTCTAATCTGTGGGGCCTCGCGCCCATGGGCTCAACCGGGCTTGCAGTCATGCAATCTGGCGCCGGTACACTCACGTATGCCGATTGTTCGGCTGCGGCACTGTCGGGTGCGGAGATAACGACGGATAACCTTCCAGCGGGGACGAGGCTCTGCGCTCGGACCCAGGACGGCCGTTTCTCAGCCCTCCGCGTCGTTAAAGCTCCTGATGCGAACTCGAATATCCTCACGCTCAGCTATACGACGTGGGAGTAGCCTGATCCGGACCATACCGCTGACACGTAGGTGATTTCCTGGGTCCGCGACCAACGAGGAGGGCTGGATGCGGGAGGCGCCGATACGGTCGCAGAGCCCGTCGGGACGCCATGAGCCGGCGCGTCCGGTCGTTGCCCGCAGCCCTGGCCACGGTTCAGCTGAGCGTGCCGAGCTCGGCACGCTGCAACGCACAGCCGGTAATCGCGCGACGGCCGCCCTTCTCCGAGGTGGGATCAACGGTGCTGCGGCGCCAATCTTGGAGCCGCTTGTGACAGCGCCGCTCGGTCCGACCCTCCAAAGGGCGCCAATCGTCCAGCGTTCGTGGATCGGGGACCGGATCGGCTGGGTGCGAAGTGGCACGCGCGACGGGAACTGGGAAACGGAGGATCCGCCCGGGGCGTACCGCGTGTTGAACGGCCTGTCGATGGACGACATGGTCCGGGTGCTGCGGGTACTGACGCCGGCCGAGCGGGCGAAGCTGGCCGCTAATCTCGACGAACAGGGTGGTCGTTCCGACCGTTCCCGCATCCATCTCGCAATCACCAACGCCTCGACATCTGCGGCCGACCCCGTCTTCCGGGAGCTCAGTGAGAACCTGCACTGGGCGATCCGCAGCGGTAACTTCACCAGCCCGCCGAACGGCGCGTTCAACATTCTCGCGACGGCGACCGTGGCCCAGCAGTCCCGCCTGGCCGCGGCATTGAACCGTGACGCTCTTGATGCTCTGATCGACCGCCGGGACGAGGCGTCGGCCGTTCCCGGTGCGCTGGGTGCGCTGACGGTCATCGAACGCAGACGTGGAACCCTGGGGTCGACAAGCCGTGAACAACACCTGATCGACCTTGTCGAGGGTGGCGACTGGGCCAGGTTCTTCGGTGAATTCAACGGGATGCAGGAGTTCGACCAGCTGCGGTTCCTGCGCGGTCATCCGGGTGTCGTCCCTCCGATCCGTGACAACATCCGGAGGGCGGACGGCATCGGCGATCCCGTCCGGATCCTCTACCTGCTGGAAAGGGCTACCACGCCCGCGTCGAGAGGCCTGTATGTCGACGCAATGGTCAACAGGTACTCCTGGCAGCCCAAATACCGGGTAGCTCATCCGGAGGACTTCTCGAACATCATCCGGTTCAGTGACCTGGCGGATGTCGAGCTGGATATCAGCACGATCGGTGACAACCAGATGGGTGAGGAGGAGGCCGACAGACAGTTTCGCGAGGCGGTACCGGGGCCCGGCGGATTCTTGTGGCCCGAGGTCCGCAACCGCAGCACGCTCCCGGTTCTGTGGCAGGTCAAGCAGATGGTCCGGGAGCAGCAGCGGACGCTGCTGGGGGACGAGGTCCTACGGCAGGGAATCTTCGTTGTCCAGTACCTGATGAATGTCGCCATCCCCATCGCACACGCCTCGGCGATCAAGTCGCTCGGGGTACTGCGGGGGGCGTCGCTCAGCGGTCGCTGGATGCAGGGATCCCAGGTCATCAAAGGGGGAGCCGCTCGGACGGTCATATCCGACGCGGAGGCATTCACCCAGGCGCGGAACGCGCGGAACTCGGGGGTGGAGGCATACAGGACGATGCCGAAGGCGCAGCGCGAACAGGTCGCCACGGTTACGGGTGGTGTTAACGTGCAGACAGGCGAGGTGGTCTCCGGGTATAACACGGCTGGCAGATGTGCTGAGGACATGGTCGTGGAGCGTTTGGGAGGCGACGCCTCGAAGGTGAGGTTTTCCGAAGCCGTCCGGCCCAGGACGGGGGAGCAGGTGCCGGTGTGCGAACGGTGTCAAGGCAAGTACACGCCTGACCAGTTTCCCGAGGGTGTCATCTTCGAGGGAAGATAGATGCCTGTGGTTCGCAAGGAGCTTGCCCGGCTGGACGAGGTCGATTGGTCGTCACTGCGCACCGCGCACGGGACCGCCGAGCACGTTCCAGCCGCGCTCAGAGCACTGCGCGAAGCTGAGGATACCGCCAGCGTCCATGATGCGTACTGGAAGCTGGACAACTACATCGTGCTGCAGGGGACGCTGTACGAGAGCGCCTACTTCGCCGCGCCCTACATCCTCGACATTCTGCTCTCTGCCCAGTGGCCATCCGGCCGTGTCGCAGCCTACGACCTCCTGATTGAGATAGCGTGCGGTGTCGCCGATCCCGGGCTACCGACCACCGTCGTAGGGCCAGGCGGCCCGATGGATCTCCGGGAGGCGTGCAGAACGGTCATCGCATCCGGGCGTTCCGCATATGCGGCGGATCTGCGCTTGGCCGACGGAGCGCTCCGTCGTCGGGCGCTCGATCTGCTCACATCGATTGATGACGACCCGAAAGGTCTCGATGCGCTGCTCGCCGGGATCGACCCTGGCGATGACGAGGAGTTCGCGCGGTTACTGGAGCGGGCGAGGAGGGAACTGGAATTCTGAACAGGCGGACTGCTGAAATTCTAGTCCGAGACGGCATGATTTTTCACTTGTCTGCGCCATGATCGGCAGTGGGCGCGCGGCTCGTGCCGCATGTGACAGTATCGCGCGATCCGCCCTTTCGGGTAGGCCTTCGTGCTTGCCTCACCGTCCCTCGTTTTGCGAGTCTGACGAAGGCTCGTCTGCACGCTCAGGAAGGTGCGTATGTCGGAACGAGGTCAGCAGGCACACCGCCTCGGGGGATCCGTCCCGCACACGGCGACGGGCGGCGTACGTCCACAGCCCGCTCCTCCCGTCGCCGAGGTACTCCTGCGCGTGCAGCGATCCGCCGGGAACACCGCCGCCACCCTGCTTGTACAGCGCAACTGGACCCAGGACCACTCCGGCGAGGTCACCAGGCAGATGAGCGGATCCGACTGGAACCGTGATGGAGGCCCCTGGTGGTTACTGAACGGACACAACCCAGCGGGCCTCGTCGCCATCCTGCGCCGGATGGGCGCTGCTGCCCGAGGCCGACTGGCCGCGCATCCCGTTGACGGCACCAGGTACGACAAGCCCCGGCTCGATCTTGCCATGACGCTTGCGGCGCGGAGCACGACGAGCGCGGGCCAGGTGAGCGGCATGGACGCCATCCGCAACGCAATCGCCAGGAAGATCACATTTGAGGACTGTTGGGCAACGCTGCTGCGGATGTCCTCCGCGACGCGGATCTCGCTGTACCGGCAGATGGCGAGTGCTGAACGCCAGGAGTTACTCGAAAAAGTCGACGCCGCACCGACGAGGGAACAGCCGAGGCTGGAAGGGGAACTCGCCGGGCTGGTCGGTCCAAAGGCGGAAGATCTACTGCTGGAGTTCACACCCGACGCAGGTGAGATCACCGAGATCATTAATGGGAGCCCCAGGCGTCAGCCGATGGGCGAAATCCGGGTTTTGCTGAAAGGAGCACCGGTGATGTCCGTGCCGGCACGCGGCGGCCCATGGCAGTCGCATCCGGATCCGGACAGCCCCGGCCACACCTTCAACCCGACCACGTCCGGTGACTACACGCTTAGCCCAGGTAGAGCCATCGTGACAACGTCGTGGTCCACTTCGCAGATCGCAAATGGAACCCCGATCCGTGACACGGGCAGCGACATCGAGTTCCAGCGCGGCGGAAAGTGGACATCCGTACAGAAACTGAGCGAACCACTCGACCGGCAGGAGGTCCTCGAATGGTCGACCGAAGCTCTAATAGAAATTGATCTGAAGCAGAAGAGACTGACCTCTGTCCAGGCCGAAAACGAGCGTCGGATGTTGACCAATACCAAAAAAGTCCGACCGTTGCCACCCGAGTGGATACTCAACGATTTCGGCAAGGAAGGCTTCCGCATCGACGGTACCGGGGGTGACATCATTCACACCACTCCAATCACTGATGACGCCAATGCCACTCTCGTGCCGGGGGACCTGGAGTTCTCGCACGGTTGCGTGCACATCCTCGCCCAGGACCGGCAGCGACTCATCGAGAAGGGCTTCTTGCGTGGGGGCGTCCGCATCCATATCAACCCGTATGATCCAACGCGTATCAAACAATGGGGCCCGCCACCGTAGCCACCGCCATCCCAGGTGCTGAAAGACAGCAGATAGAAATCGCCGTATCGGCGGCGATCATTGACGCGCCTGCGCCAAGATCGGCGCGAGTTTGTCGGTAGGTACGCTTTTCGGCCCGCTGGGCGTACACAGCGACAAACTCGCGCCGATCTTGCGCTGCGGGCATATCCTGAGCCGGCGCGGCTGATGGTTGCGCTACGAGGCGGGAAGGTGCATGGTGACCCCGGAAAGGAGCCGCTTCACGATCATCGGATGGGTCTCGAGTGTTTCGATGCGGTCGCGAAGAATCTGGGATCAATGGTAGTCCTTGACACCACCCTGAGTACATGCTCCAGTTGTTCGCATCTCACGCGGTGCGTTCGCGGTGCCACCAGGAACGAAATGCGGCCAGAGCAGCCTGTCGTTCCTGCTCGGACAGCACGCCGGCGAACGGCGAGTTCTGCCGAAGCTCGACAGCTCGTGGCGACCGCGACACCAGCACGTCGAAGACGGCCTCGCTCCCCGCGTCCAGCGCTGCCTGCCACTGGCCGAGCCAGCGTGCCGCCATGCCGGTCGGATGTATCCGCTGCAGTTTCTCCAGATTCGCTCGTGCTTTGTTCAACGTCCCGTCGGGGTTGACCGCCAATCGGCCCGCCACCGCGCGGTGCAACCACAATCCGCGTGCCTGGTCACGGGTCAGGGTGCCCCCGGCGAGGGCCTCGACGTCCGCACGGCGAAGCCGCCGATGGCTGCCCACCGTCTCGAACGGCACCACCCCGCGTCGGCATAGATCAACCACGTGCTGACGGGACGTGCCCAGCAGCATCGCGGCCTGTCCGGTGGTCAGCCACGCCTGTCCGACCGTCATCATGCTCACGAGCACAATGATCTCCACTATCCCCAAAAAACACAAACTGGGCGCGGCGGTCACGGCCCAGAGCGGCAGGATTTTCGACCCGCCCACACCATGATCGGCGCGAGTTTGTCGGAAAGTACGCTTTTCAGCCCGCTGGGCGTACACAGCGACAAACTCGCGCCGATCTTGCAACCGATCGGCGTGCGGCGCGCGGTTGCACCCACCTTGGGTCCGGCTCGCGCCGGGTGTGTGTGACAAGTCGGGTGAATCAGGCGCGCAGGAGGGTGATTTCATGGCCGGATGGGGTGGTGGCATGGTCGAAGGTCGTGCGGTCGGTGATGGGGGCGGTGTCGGGTCGGCGGTCGAACACCACCAGGACGCCGGTGTCGAGGCCGAGCCGGTTCAGGTAGCCGTCGAGTTGGGTGAGGCCCTTGGTGAGCGGGTCGGATTCGCCTTTGCGCCACACCTTGAGTTCGATCGCTTCCCGTTGCCACTGGCGTTTGCCGGCCGGTGAGTGGTACGGCCAGCGGATGAGGAGGTCGATGCGGCCGCGGCCGATCCCGTACTCCCGTTCCACGTGTCCCCCGCCATTGACGACCCGTTGCAGGTAGCCCATGAGGACCAGTTGTGGGGCAACCTCGTGATACACGATCCCGGCGGTGAGCACGTCGGCGTGTTCGCGCCAGAATTCGGCGAACTCGCGCAACAGCATGGAGAAATCGAACCGCCCGTCCGGTAGCACGAAGCCGCGTGGGTCGGCGACGACGTTCGCCTCGACGTTGGCTCCGAGTACTCGCACGATGACCTCGTGGTAGATCGGGTTGGCGATGCGGATCGGTGCTGTTGTCGCGACCAGCCCGAGGTCGCGTACATACTGCAGGTCGTCGTCGTACGGGTCGAGCTGCGCCAGTGTGCCGGCCAGCACCGGTTCGACGACGCGGCGGACGCGGGGCTCGGCGAGGCGTGCGGCCAGGGAGTCGAGGTGGGTGGCACGGGCGAGAATCAGCCGCTCCTTGGCCGTTTCCACGTGATCCAGAGTGATCCACTCTGGGGCGGGAACCGCGAGTTTCTCGACGATCTCACGGGCCAGCGCGTTGACCAGCCACGGCTGCCCGGCGGTCAGTTCGATCGCCCGGTCCACCGCCTCTGCAGTAAACGGCTGGCCGGTCTCGGTGGTGTGCTGGGTGTAGAGCTCGCGGACCTCGTCGGGGGTGAAATCTCCCAGCCGCAAAGACTCCAGCTTGATATTGAAGGGGCTGGCGGTGCCGAGCCGGTTCGGGTCGCCACCGGAGGCGATTTTGTAGTCGCGGACGTCGCGAAGGCCGCACAGCGCCACCGATGCCGGGAACCCGTCCGGGCGCTCGTTGTAACCGGCCCGGAGCTGGCGCAGGACGCTGATCAGGCTCTGGCCGCGCAGGGCGTCGATCTCGTCGAAGAACAATACCAGCGGCCGTGGGCAGGTACGTGCCCACGCTTTTAGGGCTTCCTTGAGCAGGTTCGCATCGGGTACGTCCGGCCACGGTGGTGGGCCGAGATCCGGCGGCAGAGCGGTCTCGGCACGGCTGCGGATTTCTTGCAGGATGCCGTGCTGCGCGGCGCCGTAGTCGTCGCCGGCGGCCTCTCCGAGCTCACATGAGAAGTGCAGCGCCGCATAGTCGCCGGTGGCGGTCAGCTCGTCCGCCAGCGCCCGCAGCGCGGTCGTCTTTCCGGTCTGGCGGGGCGCGTGAACCACGAAGTACCCCAGCTGCTCCACCAGCCCGGGCGCCTCGGGCAGCCGCCGCGACGCCGGGATCATGTAGTGGAACGCGGGCAGACACGGCCCGGCCGTGTTGAACCAACGTCCCATGGATCAGTACCTTCCGGCGGCACACGGCAACGGTTGTCGTCAGCCAGCCTACGGGGCGAGAGGTTCCCGCTCGGATGTCGAAATGACCGGGAGGCCACTGGCCGCGCGGTCGGGATCTGCCGGCCCAGCCGCCGGCGGCCTGTCAACCGTCATCCGGAATGCGGGCGCCGGACATCCGTCGATCTTGCTGCGGTAGGCGTCCGGGGTCGACGGTCAGCATGCTTTCAGGAGCATGTTCCACAGGGTCAGGCCAGGGCCGAAGGCCATCGCCACCACGGGGTCGCCGGGGCGCAGCTGCCGGTTCCGGCGAATCTGCTGGAGAACCAGCGGCACCGTCGCCGACGAACAGTTGCCGCGGGTAGCGAGGATCTCGTGGCTCGCGGCGGTCTGGTCTGGGCTCAACCCGAGTTTCTCCGCCACCACATTGACGATGCGCGGCCCACCGGGGTGTATCGCCCAGCCTGCGACGTCGTCGGCGTCGAGCCCGTGCCGGCCCAGGAGTTCCCCGGCAGCCTTCTCGACATGCAGTGCCAGCACGTCGGGCACCTTCGCCGACAGGCTCATCCGAAAGCCGTGGTCGGTGACCGTCCACGTCATCAGTGACGCCGACGACGGGTCGGTGACGGCCTCGGTGTCGATGACCTCCAGGCCGCCGGTGACATCCGGTTCCAGCACTATGGCGCAGGCCGCGTCCCCGAACAGCGCGTGCGCGACGATCTGCTCGACATCGCGCTCAGCCGCGGGACCGAACGGCTGTACATGCAGCGACGGCAGCTCCACGCATAGAACCACGGCGGGTCGTCCCCGCGCCCGTACGTAGTCGGTGGCGGTTGACAGTGCCGGCAGCCCCGCATAGCAGCCCATGTGACCGATGCAGAGCCGTTGTGTGGTGGCCGGCATCCCGAGCTCGTCGGCCAGCAGGATGTCGAGGCCCGGGGTTGCATAGCCGGTGCAGGAGACGACGACGAACAGTCCGACGTCGGCGGGATTCAGGCCGGCCTCGGTGAGCGCGCTGAGCACCGCCTCCCGGCCCAGCGGATGCGCCGCGGTGACATACCTGCGCATCCGGGTACCAGTGGTCCATTCGCTTACATCCTCGACTCGAGGATCGACCACACCGTGCCGCGTGTTCACGCCGCAACCGAGAAAGATCCGTCGGGCCGTCGGGTTCCCGCTGTAATGGCGAGCGAACACATCGTCCCACAGCGCTAGCTGGCCCATCGGCGGCGGGAATGCCCTGCCCTGGCCGGTGAGCACAGCCGTGTGCAGCCGGTTGGTGGCGGTGGCCTTCGGCATGGGGTGCTGCCGTTGCCGCGGTGGTCGGGCCGTTTGCGGCGGCTGCTCCGACGACTCCGGCCCGATGATGGCACCCGTGTTTGTTTGTGTTTGGCTGGACATCCGGCGGTACCCCTCCATACACCGAGAACAAAGTAGAGGCTCTACGTGTCCGCCTTATAATGAGCATCGGTTGTCGGGAGACGCTCGTCTCACAGCGATTTCGGCGTGTCTGATACAAGTCACCGTCCGACGCCGGTATTATGGGGACCCGGGCTTGACATTCACCCCGCGTCGGACGTGTCACGGGGTAGTCGGGTCGGGACCGTTTGGTGATTGCGGGCTATCGTGGTGAGAGCTCGGGTGTTCAGACCAGGTTGGGTCCGGCCGCCACCAGCAACGCCACATCGGCGAGCGCGACCGCGAGGATGACGCGAAAAGCCCCGCGTCCGACCGGCGTTGGATTCCCCCGGCCGGATCCGTCGGGTGTCCCTGGGCTGTTCGGGCTGTTCGGGCCCGCTGTGTCGACGGACGTGCCCGTGGTTACCGCCATCGGGCGCCATGTCGTCGCGCCTACCAGGACCGCGACGACGGCGGCCCCGGTCACGGCAAGCCCTGCGATCGCCGTCGGACCGACCGATCCCGGGCCGAAAGCGATCACCGCCGACGCGGCCGCGAGCAGCGTCACGGCCAGCCACAACGACCAGCGCGCTCCGACCCGGTGCGGCACACCGCGCACGCCGGCGCGCAGGTCCTCGTCGAGGTCGGGCAGAACGTTGGCGAAGTGCCCCCCGCAGCCCAGCAGGGCGCCCGCCAGTAGCAGCCACCAGGCAGGCATGGGATGGCCGGGTAGGCCCAGGACGATGAAGGCGGGCAGCAGCGCATAGGCGATGGCGAACGGGATCAGCGACGCGGCCGTGCCCTTCACCCCCATGTTGTACAGCCAGGCCAGCGCGACCGCGATCAGGTGCGCGGTAGCCGCCCGCCACCCGGACAGCAGGGACAGCGGTACGCACGCCACCAGGGTGACGATCGCGGCGACGCCCACCGTCCGGGCAGGCAGGGCGCCGAGCGCCACCGGTTTGTCGTCACGCCCGCTGGATGCGTCCCGAACCCGGTCGAAGTAGTCGTTACTCCACCCGACCGACAACTGGCCGGTCCCCACGGCGAGGGCCACCACGACGACACCGGCTACCGACCGCCCGCTGGAGGCCGCGAGTGCGGCGGCGATCAGCGTGACCGCCGCGGACGGCTCGGGATGGCTGGTGCGCGCGAGATCGCCCGCGAGGTCGCGGACGACGGCGTAACTCATGGCGTTACTCATCGCGTTATTCATGATGACGAGGTCTTTCTTCTGCTCGTTAGCGAACTCCGCCGAGTGGACACCTTGGGATCGAGACGCCGTAGTAACAGGGCGCAGGCACCCACCGCCAGACACCCGACACCGACACCCGCCACGATGTCGGTGACGTAGACGTGACCGGCGTGCACCCACAGCGGATCGACCGGGCCCCGGGAGAAGGGGGCGTCGCCGAGTTTCACCACATCATTGAGGTCGGCCGAGGATGCGATCGCCGCGTAACCCCAGCGGGCCGGCATGAGATAGCTGATCTGCTGCAGACCGAGTTTGCGCTCCAGCGGGACGAGCCCGCCGCTGAAAACGACCTGCGACATGGTGGTCATCACCAGCAGTGGCATGGTTTTGTCCGCGTTGTCGACCCAGGCGGAAATCGCCAGGCCGAGCATTGCTGACGATATCGAGATCATGGTAACCGCCAGGATGACCTCCAGCATGGGCACACTGAGCGCGACCGCCTGGCGCGGTGTGCGGTTGGTCATTCCTATCATCGTGAAGACGATGCTCTGCAGAGTGGTGATGATGACGAGGACGACGACCTTCGACCCGAGATATGCCGTGATCGAGAGTCCGATGGCCCGTTCTCGCCGATAGATCGCCTTTTCTTTGACAATCTCCCGGATCGAGTTCGCCATTCCCATGAAGCATGCGCAGAGCACGACCACGAGGAGCAGCATCTGCGCATCGACGTTCGGTATGCCGTTGGGCAGCGGGTCCAGACGGTGCGGCGCCGGTCCGACCCGGGGCAGTATGCCCAGCAGGAACGGAAATGCCACGATCAGCCAGAGGTAGGAGCGGTCCGAGGTGATGACGCTCAGCTGGCGGCGGCTCAGCGTCGCTATCTGGGAGAAAAGGGACTGTTGTCGTGCGCTCGGCAGCGCCGCTGGTATCGGGCGCGCGGGTGGTGCCGTGACCGACGCCGGGACGAAGTACTCGGAGTCGCGGAATCGGCCCGCCAGCTCGATCGGTGAGGCGCCTTCCAACATCTGGAAGACATCCGGCCACGACTTCTTCCCAAGGAAGGTGAGGGCGCTTTTCGGCGGGCCGAAATAAGCGGTACGCCCGCCCTTGGCAAGCACAAGAATATAGTCGCAGATATCGAGCTGTGCAACGCTGTGGGTCACCACCACGATGGTTCGACCACCGTCGGCCAGCGTCCGCAGAGCGCCCATCACGTTCTGGTCCATGCCGGGGTCGAGGCCGGAGGTCGGCTCGTCCAGGAACAGCAGCGTCGGTCTGGTCAGCAGTTCCAGCGCCACGCTGGTGCGTTTGCGTTGCCCGCCGGAGAGGTTCTGCACGGCGACATCCGCGCGCTGCTCGAGCCCCAGTTCGCGGAGAACCTCGTCAACGCGTTCCCGGCGCTCGTCCTTGGTGGTGTCCGGAGGGAAGCGCAGCCGCGCGCCGTATTCCAGCGCTTTGCGGACCGTCAGTGTGGTGTGGAGAAGATCGTCCTGCGGGACATGTCCGATTCGCCGGCGTAGTTCGCTGTATTCGGCGTACATGTCTCGGCCGGCATAGCGGACGGAGCCGTCGTCGGCCGGCCGGAAACCGGTCAGCGCGTTCAGCAGGGTCGACTTGCCCGAGCCGCTGGGGCCGATGACGGCCAGCAATGCCCGCCCCGGCAGTCGGAAGCTCACGTCATGCATGATCTGCATGTCCTTGACGAAGACGTTGAGGCCGTCAGCCTCGAAGGTGACGTCCCCGGAGTCAAGATATTCGACCAGCGTGTCGCCTTCGAGCTGGAAAAGATGATGGCCGACGGCGATGATGTCGCGCTGCGCGACCGCCTCCCGACTGATCTTCCGGCCGTTGAGGAATGTCCCGTTCGCCGAGTCGAGATCGACGACATGTACGCCGCTCTGGCCGACGAAAATCTCGGCGTGACGCCGGGAGGCGAGCAGGTCGGCCACGACGATGTCGTTGTCCCGGGACCGCCCTATCGACATCGTCCCCCGCCGGAGCGGGTAGGTGTTGCGCCGGCCGTGTTCGCGTTCCAGCCTCGTTATACCGTTGGCCGCGGTGGTGGCCGTGGCAGTGGCGGCGGCGGCGACCGCCTGTCGGTCGCGTTCGTACTCGGGGCTGCCGCGCCAGACCGTGGACATCTCCGAGCGCGGATCGAGCTCCGGCTGTTTCGGGATGTCCGCCACGACCGGCAGCATCATGAGCTCGGGGCCGTCGAGCGCGCCGAGCCGGAGCCGTACCTCCCCCCGCACGGCGACCTGCTGGACCCGTTCTCCGTCCACCCAGGTTCCGTACGAGCTGACGTCCTTCGCGGTCCATTCAGAATCGGTGCACGTAATTTCCACGTGGCGGCGCGAAACCTGGCGGTCTAACAGCACCAGGTCGGATCCCTTCCCCCGACCCACCACAAAAGGGCGATCACCCGTTATGATCACTTCCCCTATACTGCTGACGATTCTCAGCGGCGTTGACACGCTGTTCCCCCTTCGACCGTGCGCCGCGACTCCGTGCGGGCGTGTCCGCACCGTCCGGGCCAGATGCCCACTACCTGATATGGCTATTATGATTCTACCCGTATGACCGAAATACGGCTGATCGACGAGATTCGCGCGGTGTCCAGCATGGCACAGCGCAGCAGGCCGTCTATCCGTTACGGTGAAGTCCGCCGGTCGGCCGGTCGTGCGATGCCATCCCCGGTGAGCATGCCTTCGCAGGTGCGGCGCAGCGTCGCGGCGGCGCGGCGCATCGGGCGGGCCGCGAGCCGGTTCTCGCTGAGCCGGCGGTAGCGGTCGAGCGTGGTGAGCAACGCGGCTCGGATGTCGTCGGCGGGGGTGTCCGGTGGCAGACCGAGCCGGGCGGTCACCTCGCTGCCCGCAGCGCCCAGCAGCAGCTCCATCGCCTCCCGCTGCTCGTCGTCCACGTCGACCTCGCCCAGACGCAGATCACCGAACAGCTTCAGTTCGGCCAGTGCGTGTGCGCCCGCCTCCAGGCGTTCCCGGCGGGTCCGTAATGTGTCTGCCGACGGGATCGGGCGGGCGTCGAGCACGGCGTCCAGGCGGCGCAGCGCGGTCTGGGCCTTGAGGACGTCGGCCCGGTCGGTGAACTGACGCTCCAGCAGTGCCCGCAGTTCGGGCAGACCGCTGCGGTGCTCAAGCTCGGTGACCAGCCCGGTCGCGTCGGTGACCAGCCCCGGCCAGATCAGCGCCACGGCGATCTGGACCCCGGCGAGCCCGAGCCGGTCCAGCAGCATGGAGCGATCATCGAGGGTCGCCTCGATCCGCGGGTTCGGCGCGCGGAAGCGGTCCACCGACAGCAGGAGGGGGACACCGTCCACCGTCGGCTGGCCGGCGACGGACGCCAGGGCCGCGAACTCGCGGTCACCGAGCCACGTGCCGCACTGGGCGAGCAGACCCGCCACCGGCACGACCGTCTGCACCAGTGCCCGAACCCGGGGGTCGCGGCCCATGCCCGTGGTGACCCGATGCGCGAGGTCGATCGATTCGGCGTTGCCAGGCGCTATCTCGTCGGCCCGGGACAACACGCCGATCGCGTGCGCCGGGGCGGTGTCGCGCAGTCCGGTCTGGCGGAAGGACTCCAGGAAGCTCACGTCGGCGGCGTGCAGATGCCGCATCAGGTAGATCACGGCGTCCGCCCCGCCGTGGTATCCGGCGTCCTCGCCTGCCTCGCCTGCCTCGCCTGCCTCGCCGCCCGACGGCTCGCCGGCTGGCAGCAGAAATGCGTGGCTTCGGCGTGACACCTCAGTTGACAGCGATGCGATACCCGGGGTGTCGATGAGCGTGAGGCGGCGCAGTTGCTCGCTCGGCAGCTCCACCCGCAGCCGTTCGACGTCCTCGGCGGCGTACGGCCCCAGGTCGATCCGGGCGCCGCCCGGCCCTCGGAGCAGCCCGATCTCCACCGTGGTGGCGGCACCGCTGACGCCCGGCCGGCCTTCAGGCCGCAGGTCCGCCCGGGCCGCGTGGCGCGGACCATAGCGGTACCAGGTCACCACCCGGGTGCACTCGCCGGCGTCCGTCGCCGCGATCTGATCGCCGACCAGTGCGTTGAGCAGGGTGGACTTCCCCGCCTTGACCCGGCCTGCGATGGCGACCCGTAACGGACCGTCCAGCCAACGCAGCTCTCGGCGCAAGAGGGCTTCGGCCGGACTGCCCCGGTACGCCTCGGCGGCGTCGGTCAACAGCGCCTGGACATCCGAGCGCAGGGTCACCGGTGCTGCCCTGCCAGGAGCTCCAGGCGGTTGATCTCCACGTTGAGCTCGGCGAGTCGCCGTTGGCTTCGGACGTCGGTTGCCTTGATCTCAAGGGCAGCCGATTCGAGGTTGCGTCCGGCCGATGTCTTGAGCTCGGCCGCACGTTCGGTGAAGACGTTCCCCAACTGGTGGTAGATGTCCTGCTGGGCGCGCCGTGAGTCCGTGTGCGCCGCCTGCCAGGCTTTCTGGAGGTAGTCTTCCCCCGCGCGTTTCGCCTCTGCCCGATGGGCTGAAAGCTGATTCTCCCGGGACGTACGCAGCGTACGCTTCGCGACCACGAACATGACCGCCCCGCCGACCGGTGCCACGATCGGGGCGAGCGAGAGCCCGGCGAGAGTCCCGAATGCTGCGAGCAGGTGGATGGGCATCATGCCGATCGCGCCGCTGCGCAGGGCATGAGTCCAGCGCGCCCCGCGCCCGTCGGTGCGGAATTGAGGGTCTGCGCCCTCAGCCGCCGGCCGTCCCGAGGCCAGCGAGGCCAGCGCTGCCAGGGACGCCATCGCGGGGATCGCGGGCAGGGCACTGGTGGCCGTCTTGTCGGTCTGGAAGACGCCGGCAACCTGCTCGGCCAGCGCGTCAGCTTCTGTTCTCAGCATCGTCCGGTGCGCCATGAGCTCGCGGTTGGCCTGTTCGCACAGCCAGGCCCGCAGTTCGTCCCATCCTTGCACCAGGTCATCACTGGTCGCCACGCGTTTCCTGAACTCGCCGGTGACGGCCTGCAGCCGCTGATTGAGGTCGTCGTCCACCCGTCGTTCCAGGTGGGTGTTGCCGTCCCGGAGAATCCGCTGCCACCTCGCCGCCGCCGTGGTCATCGTGTGGGCGCGTGCTTCGGCGGTCTCCAGCCGGAGCCGCAGTGTATTCCTGACGGCCGGATCGGCACGCGCGGCCCGTTCCACCACCAACTCAGCCATGATCTGGGCGAGAGCGTCGCGCGCTGCCTCATCCGCGTCACGCCGCGCCCGCGCCCGACACTGCTCGACGAGCTCGGAGCGGATGTGGCCGGCGAAGGCCGGATAGCCCGATTCTGCGTCGACGTCAGGCAGATCGGCGCGCAGGCCGTGGTCGCGCAGCGGCGCGGAGAGCGGAAATACCGGTGCCTCGATCCCGGCCCGGTGCAGATGCCCGCGGTCGAGGTCGAGAATGCGTCGCCATTCGGGGTAGAAGTCAATCTTGGTCAGGGCGCAGACGACGACCGGGCAGTGCTGTGCCGCCCCGCGCAGGAATTCCAGCTCCGGCGCGGTGTACTCCTGGCTGGCGTCCGAGACGAACACGACCGCGTCGGCATCGGATGCGGCCCGCAGGGTCGCGGCGGCGCGAGCGTCGGTGAGGCCGCCGTTCACCCCGGGCGTGTCGACGATTATCAGTCCGGACGCCAGAAGTTCATGCGGGACGCCGATCTCCACGCCGCAACCGGCCGACTGGTCGATCACGGTTTCCGTGCGGGTGGGCGCGTACTGGATCATTGTGGGCACCATGGTCGCCCCGATCGGGTCGACCGCGCAGACCTGCAGGTTCAGCAGCGCATTGACCAGCGAGCTCTTTCCCTTCTTGAACTCACCGACCACCACCACCTGGCAGGACGTCGCGGTCAGCCGCGTGCGTTCCCGGGCCAGCCGTGCCTGTAGGTCGGCGCGCCGGTGCCGGCCGGCCTCGCGAATGACCGCGTCCAGCAACGACGCCTGCGGGGGGTCGGCTGCGACGGTACTCACAGACACCCTACTGTCATCTCATAGATCTCCGTTCGGTACGTGCGAGCCACGCCTGACCTGCATCTTGAGTCAGTCTTGAGTGCCGATTGAGTACAACTTGAGTGCGCCTTCGCGCAATGAGTTTTTCTTGAGAGCGATGTGAGATACCTGGTCCTGCCGGTCACGCGAAGCATCAGGGGGATAGCCATGAGCCGACCGATACACGTCCTGCTCCATGCCAGCGACCCGATCACCCGGGCTGGTCTTGCTGCGCAGCTTGCGGGCTGTCCGGATGTCGATCTCGTTGACGCGGGCCCGGACCCGGGCACCGCCGCCCGCCTGCCGACGTCCCGCGGCGGGGACACGCCGGTCGACGTCGCGCCGGTCGACGTCGCGCCGGTCGATGTCCCGCTGGTCGATGTCGCGCTGGTCAGCGTCGACACCGTTGACAAGCGGACGGTCGACCTCATCCGCGGTCTGTATCAGGCAGGAACGCCGGTGGTACTCATCGTGACCGACCTGGATTCCGCCGATGTGACGGCCGCGGTGGAGGCAGGTGTCACGGGGCTGATCCGGCGCGCCGGCGCCACTCCGGATCAGGTGCTGGCCGCGATTCGCGGGGCGGCCAGTGGCGAGGGTTTCCTGCCGCCCGACCTCCTCGGCGGGCTGCTCAGCCAGGTGCGCCAGGTCCAGTGCCAGGTGCTCACGCCACGTGGTCTCACCCTGTCGGGCATCTCCGAACGGGAGCGCGACGTGCTCCGGTTGGTCAGCGAGGGGTGCGACACCCGCGAGATCGGTCGGCAGCTCTGCTACTCCGAACGCACCGTCAAGAACGTCCTTCAGGATGTCACCCGCCGATACGGCCTGCGTAACCGGTCCCACGCGGTCGCCTACGCGCTACGCCAGGGTCTGCTCTAATTACAGGGCCGGCAGGTGTGAGCCGCCATCGTCGGCGAGGTCCGCCCCGGTGCCCGTAGTCAGGTGACCGCCCGAATGGCTGTCGTCGGGATGGGCACCCACGTGACCGCTCGACAGCGCGCCAACACCCGACGTGCCCGGTCCGGCGAGCAGACCGTGCACATCGGACGGGTCGAGGAGGTTGAGGTGCGCGTGGTACTCCGCCCCATCGGTCACCCCGTCACCGTCAGTGTCTGCATTTGTGAGTGAACTGCCGAGGATGCGTTCCAGGGCATCGGTGAGGCCGTCGGCGTCACTGTCTGCGTCACGATCGGTTGTGGAAGCGGCGCCGATCGGGCCGTCGAGCCGGCCGGTATGGGCCGTGTCCGGATCATTCGGGTTTGTTCCCAGCGCCAGCTCGATGGAATCCGGTATCCCGTCGGCGTCGGTGTCCGCGGCCAACGGGTTGGTGTGCAGGTGCAGGAGCTCGTAGGCGTCTGACAGACCGTCATCGTCGGAGTCGGCCCGGGTGGGGTCCGCCCCGAGCTGCCGTTCGAGAGCATCGGTGAGGCCGTCGGCATCGGTGTCGGTCCCGTCGGCCGCCGCCACTGAGCCTGCCGCGTCGAGTCTGGACGGTGTGTCGCTGCCCGGCGCTGCGGAGATGCCGGGTATCAGCGCCGCGCGGGTCATCCAGCGTCCGGCGTCGTTGAACACCCCGACGCCGTCCCGGGGGTTGCGCGCCTCAATGGTGCGACCGTCTCCCAGACTGATCGCGACATGGGCCTTGGCCGGTTCCCCGTTGCCGTGGCCCGCGTCGTCGGAGAACTGGAACAGCAATGCGCCGGGGGTATGCAGAGCCTGCTCGACGGAGATCTCCATGCCCTCGCCGCGCAGGCGTGAATACTGCGCCCACGCGCCGTCCGGGATGTCGTGGCCGGCCTGGTGAGCAGCCCACTGCGTCAGCTCGGAGCAGTCGAAAGTGGTCGGGTCGGGGTCGTTGAGGTTCGCCTCGGCGCCGAAGACGTAGTGGTCGCCGGACTGCCGGAGCGCCGCGTCCAGAAACCGCCGGGTCGCGTCGGAGCCCGCGGTGGTCTCGCCGCTCACATGCGCATGGCCGCCGGCATCCGCGGGTCCATGCGTGACACCGGGTCCGTGCGTGACACCGGGACCGTCGCCGGCGGCGAGCGGGTGGCCGTAACCTTGGGTTCCCGTCCAGGCGCCCAGGCTGGAACCGTCGCCCGCTTCGATCGCCGCATGCCGGGCGTCCGTCTTGAAGTCGAGGTATCTGGCGTCCGCGCCGTGGTGGGTCGACGTCCAGGGTGAGACGTCCCGGCCCTGCCGCGACACCTCATAGGCGAGTTGGGCGTTGACCTTCGGGTCGTACAGGTCGCGGTCCCGCCACTGTGGATGGGCGTTGAGGTTGATCTGCCACAGTCCGCGGGAATCTTCACCGTGGGAGTTGTGGGAATTGCTGTTGCCGCCGGACTCCGCCAACGCGACGGCGGTCATCGTCGTCGCCTGATCAGGGGAAAACCCCGCGCCCCGGGCGAAGCCGTAGATCTGCGTCGGACTGTAGATCGCCACAGCATCGACGGTACGCGCGCGGTGACGATTGCGGAACAGCCTGGCGGACCGGCAATCCGTGCCGGCACGGGTGCCCGATGAGGCAGCCGGAGGGCGCGGTTGGCTCCTTGTTCTCATCCGTGTGGTGAGAGACCGTAGGGGAGATGATCCATGACGTTGACGCGACACTGGCCGCGTTGCTGACCGCGGAGGCCCTGCCCGGAGGCGAGGCCGAGGTGGTCTTCGACGCCCCGACCCGGGACTGGGCGAGCCGCCTCAACGGCCCGTGCGTGGACGTCTTCCTCTACGACATCCGTGAGGACGTCGGACGCCGGGAGATCGCGGCCGAGCCGGTCCGCAACACCGAGGGGCGTGTTGTCGCCCGCCGGCCGCCGCCACGGCGGTTCCGGCTGTCCTACCTGCTCACCGCGTGGACCCGGCGTCCCGAGGACGAACATCGGCTGCTGTCCCAGCTGCTGGGCGCGCTGCTGCGCCACGACCGGGTACCCACCGGCCATCTGCGCGGCCAGCTGTCCGGCCAGCCGCTGCCCGTACTGTTGCAGCTTGCCCTGCCGCCCAGCGCAGACCGGGGCATCGCCGACGTGTGGAACGCCCTCGGCGGCGAGCTGAAGCCATCCCTCGATCTGGTGGTGGTAGCTCCGTTCGACCCGGCCCGGGTGGTCGCAATCGGCCCGCCGGTGTTGGAGGAGCCGTTCCTGGACGTCCGCCGCTCCCCGGTGGATCCGCGTACGCAACGGGCACCCGACGCGGCCGATCCGGACGGGGCTCGGCCGGCGGGCGTCCGTTCGCCCGGCGCGGGTAACGTCAGAGCCGCTCGGATCGCGGAGCTGTAGGCGGTGCCATCCCCATCCCTGGCTGATCTGATCGGACGGCTGGCCGTGATCGAGGAGCGGGTGCGCGCCGCGGTCGCGGCTCGCCGCGCGGTCGACCCCGAACCGGACGATGCGTTTCGCGGTCTTTACCTGAGCGATGAGCAGGCCGACCGCCTGCTCGATGCCGGATATCCGAGACGGCTACGAGAGTCGTCCAACGAGGGGATGTCGCCGGCGGACGCCGACGGCGCGCGCGCGGACCGGCTGGCGTGCGGTACGGCCGAAGTGACGGCCGAAGGGGAGGAACTGCGGCTGCCGACGCTTGCCCGCCGATGTGGGCTGACCAGTCTGGACGTTGACATCCTGTTGATTGCCCTCGCTCCGGATCTCGACCCCCGGTTCGAGAAGCTCTACGGCTACCTGCACGACGACGTGAGCCGGCGGCGGGCCAGCCCGGGTCTGGCCCTGGAGTTGGGTGGGCGCTCGCCGCTGGACGCCGCCGCGCGGGCGCGCTGCGGGCCGAACGGAGCGCTGGTGGCCGCCGGGCTGCTCGTCGTCGAGGACGCCGACCGTCCGTTTCTGACCCGGTCGTTGCGGGTGCCAGACCGGGTGGCGGCGTTTCTGCTGGGTGACGACGGGCCCGAGCCCGGGCTCGGCGCTGTGCTCGTCGATCCACCGGATGTGGGCGGTGACGTCGTCGACCGCCTGGCCCGCGCGCTCACCGCCGGGGTGTCCCTGACCTACCTGCGCCAGCTTCCGGGAGCCGACGCGCTCACGGTCGCCGCCTCGGCCTGCCGTCAGGCGGGGCTGACGGTGCTTGCCGCCCAGCTCGGCGTCGCCTCGACCACCACTACCGACGGATCGGACCCGCCGGTAGTGGTGGTAGAGGCGGTCCGGGAGGCTCGGTTGCGCGGCGCCGTGCTGGTCGCCGGACCCGTCGACGCCCAGTCCGCCGCCGCGGTGGCCGGCCTGGTCACGTCCGTTCACGGCACGTCCGACCTGGTCACGTCACAGGCGTCGCCGCAGATCGTGCTGTTCGGACGCGGCGGGTGGGAACCGGAAACGCCCGGCCCCGCACCCCTCGTCTGCGATATCGAGCCGCTGGCCGCCGCCGAACAGGCCGCGCTGTGGTCGGCCGAACTGGGCGGGTCAACCCCGGCCTGCGAGCTGGTCGCATTCCGCCTCACCCCCCGGCAGGTACGTCGCACGGTCGCCGGTGCCCGCGCCCTGGCCGCCACGGACGGCTGTGAGATCAGCATTGACATCAGAGCCGAGCATCTCGCCGCCGCAGCCCGGGCGCAGAACGCCACCGGCCTGGAACGGCTCGCGCGCCGGGTACAGCCGTCGGTGACCTGGGATGATCTCGTGTTGCCCGCGCGGACGGGCGTCGCGTTGCGTCACCTCGCCGGCCGGTCCGCCCATCGTGGCACCGTGCTCGACGACTGGGGTCTGCGCCGTGGTGGCGGCCGTGGGGAGGGCGTGACCTCGCTGTTCGCCGGGGAGTCCGGCACCGGCAAGACCATGGCGGCCGAGGTCGTCGCCGGCTCGCTGGGCGTCGACCTGTACGTCATCGACCTGTCTGTGGTCGTCGACAAGTACATCGGGGAGACCGAGAAGAACCTGGAACGGATCTTCGTCGGTGCCGAGGGGCTCAACGCCGTGCTGTTCTTCGACGAGGCCGACGCCCTGTTCGGCAAGCGCTCGGAGGTGTCCGACGCCCGGGACCGCTATGCCAATGTCGAGGTCGCCTACCTGCTGCAGCGGATGGAATCCTTCGACGGAACGGCCATCCTGGCCACGAATCTGGCGGCCAACCTGGACGAGGCGTTCCGGCGACGGCTGTCCGTGGTCGTCGAGTTCACCCGGCCGGAGGATGCCGAGCGCCGCGAACTGTGGCGGCGGATGCTGCGCTGCGTCCCGCTGGCCGACGACGTCGACCTGGATTTCTGCGGACAGGCGTTCACGCTGGCCGGCGGGGACATCCGCAACGCGGTCGTGACCGCGGCCTACCTCGGCGCGGCGAACGGCCGGCTCGTGTACATGCGCGACCTGGTGACCGCGATCAGCCTGGAGTACCGCAAACTCGGCCGCCTCTGCCTCCCCGACGAGTTCGGTCCCTATGCGGATCTGCTGCCAGGACGCCGTGATGAGCGAGGATGAGATTCATGCAGTCGATGCGCGAGCAGGTTCGAACCCCTGCAACGGCACCGAGGGAGCGTCCCGCGAG
>NZ_CAUVXG010000025.1:0-47494 GCF_963555885.1 Protofrankia sp. Cr2 | reverse complement strand
AAGCGATCTACCGCATCTCCAACGACATCAACGCCGCAGCTGCCGGATACCCCCGGCGGCCTGGATGGAATCGGCGATCTCCGGGTCGAGTGGTCCGGTTCCCTGGGCGTGCGGTGCGCTGTGGAAGAGTGCCGTACCGCTGGCTGAGGTCAGGTTCTGTGTTCCGCGGAACGCACTGGTTTCGTTACATCGGTGTCGAGCGCTACCAGGACACCGATCCGAAACGTTACCTGCGGGAACGCATGCGCGACCGGTCTCTGCCCGCCGCCACGCACCCCTGATCGGTCGTGTGCGGCTGATCGTGGAGCTGGTGATCGGCGTTTGTTTGTTGTTAGGTACGGTTTTCGGCCGGATAGGCGTACCTGACGACAAACTCGCGACGATCTTGTCGACGAATGTCAGATCTCAGCAGAAGCTGCACAGTCCGTCGGTGGACTCGACCGGTCAGTGCGTCGCGGTGAATCCAAACTGAAAGGGATGTCCTTCTGCCAGACTTGGGCAATAATATGACGGATCCCATTGGGGTAAGAGGTATGGCGGCGATGAGGCCGGAAGATGCCCGGGCTGTAACGTCGCGTGCGGACCTTGTCCGATATTTGATCGACCTCGCTGATCGAGTTCGTGATGGTCGCGTGCCGGTAGAGAACGCGTCTTCGTTGGAGTTCATTGAGGCTGCAGGGTACTGGATGCAGGCACTGGACGGTTTTTTCAAATCGGGGCGAAGAGATGCCGGACGCGCCGTCCTGGGAACTGATTGCTATGATCTTCTCGGCTGCTTTGGTATATGAATAATGGGCTCAACTGACCTCATCGTGGTCATCGACGAGCTGCCCCGGTTGTACCGAACTCGTCGACCTCGATGGGGAGCTCGCCTGGCGGGCCCGGACCACCCTGTGGGGCGCCGGCCCGCCATCGTCTTCCGCCGGTGGTGGCGTCGACTGCCCGCTACGACTCCACCGACCCCCTCGGCCTCACGCCCGCTCCCAATCCTCACACCTACGTCGACAACCCCCTGGGTTGGCTCGACCCCCTCGGCCTCGCGCCGTATAGTCTCCGCGGCCAGTGGCTGTCGCCCAAGGAGTTCGCTGACGAGGAGATACGAGAGGTCCGTAACACATTCCGAACGCGTGTGGGAGCTACGGAGACCGGCCGGCATGGTGCAGGGCTCAGAGCCGCTGGAAATGATCTTCGAAGAAGGGCGTCGGAAAATGGGTATCTGCCTGAGGTAAATCAGGATCTACTTGATGCTGCCAAGCGCTTCGAAAACAGGGCACGAGGTATAGATCATGGGATGCAGCGAGGGCGTTGAATATCAAAATCGATCGGTGAGGCGGCTGATTAACGACGCCGAAGGAGAGCCGTTCGGTGGAAATCGTAGAGGAATCCTGACGAGAGCCATTCGGGATCTTGATGCTTCACAGGAAGAGGACCCTGAAGCGCGTGCGATTGTATTGGCGATGCTCGCCCAAGAGAACCCCGGGTATCTCGCGGAGGCTGGCAAGGCGTTTGAAGAATCGGTCACGCGATGCGTGCAGCTGAATTGGATACGACTCCACCTTGCGGAAGCATGGCATAAGGCGGGTAATCTGGTCGAAGCTTTCCGATTTTCTTCGTCGGTGCAGCGCGAATACTTCGATGGACGTGATCTGCACTGGCGTTCCGTGCGAATGGGAGAAATTAACGCTGTTGCGTTGTTGCGCCTAGGTCGAATGAGTGATGGGGTTGCGGCGGCGCTAGCCATTTGCGATGAATTTTCTTTTTGCGGGGATATTGATGATCTTGCTCCGCCCTATGATCTCATGGAAACCGCGGCATTCATCGCCACCGGGGATTCGAATGACGAGATAAAAAGGGCTGGCTGCAGCATACTTCGCACCTTCTCTCGTTCCGTTGAACTAGCCTCCTGGTTTAATCCGGTTTTTGTTCAGCGGATAAGTGCCGCGATGGTTGGCTGTGAATAGTCCCGGTGGATCTTCGGGCGGGGATCGCCGCTGACCGTGAACGTGGGGAGACAGTCTCCTGGGGCGGCTTGTAGGCCGAGCTCGACCGTCCATGATCTATAAGGCGAATATGGGCGTTGCCCGCCACGGATGGCAGGATTTCGTTCGCGGGGCGGGCCTCCGGCGCACGCCCGACCTCGTTGCGGTGGGCGGTTCCCGTGGTCAGCGGGCCGTCCAGAGCCGTCCACCGTGTGAGTATGGACCGTCCCACGCTGGAAACCACCCCGCGTGGGACGACTGCCGGGGCACCGGTACCTGCCCGAATGGATACTCATAGGGTCATGCACGTGGCGGGACCCGCAGTCACGGCTTATCTGATTGCCCGGACTTCCGGAGAATGCGGTCGGTCGTCTTCTGCCGGCGGGTATCCTTCGCAGCCTCGAACTGCTCGCGCAGAGTACCACGCACCGTAGCACTGGAATCATCGGATCGCAGCGGGTACTGGCCCTGCTCGACGACGCGAGCGTATTCTCCGCGACGCACCCAGCGGTCCAACTCCGCGGCCCGCAACACCAGGATCGGATGGGTACCGGATGGCAGCAGATACTTGTAGATGCGGTTACGGATGCCGCCCGCATCCAGCTCGAACTCGGCAGCCTGCTCCATGAACTCCGCAACGTTCATCTGGTCGAAGTGTGAGCCGGCGGCAAGCTTCATCAGAGTCCTGATCGACGCCCCGAAATCCTGCGCAACGAGTAGTCCGGCACGGTCGCAGGAGAGCTCCGACTTGCGGGACCAGTCCATCAACGCGGCTTCCGCGGCGTCCAACGCCAGGCCGGCGATGGGAAAGGAACTCAAGCCCGCGCTCGCGATGATGCGCCCCATCGTCAGATAAAGCGAGTGCCCGGATACGGCATGCCCCAGCTCATGGCCGATCACGAAGCGCAGCTCGTTTTCGTCCAGCAGGTCCAACAGGTCGGTGCTGATCACTATGAAGGGTCGATCCATACCAACCGTGAAGGCGTTGACCTCGCCCATTTTACGGACATAGAGCTCGGGTTCGTCCGCCATATCCAGAATGGCGGCAGCCTCTTCCTTGATTGCATGTAACCGGCTGAACTGTCGTGGACCGACCCGGACCGCCGAGGTGAGATGCTGCATGCGCACGACCGGCTCGCCCACCATCGCGTGTATCTTCTTCAACAGCAGGTCGAATCCTCTGACCCGCCTCATCGCGGTCAGGGCGGTCAGCGCCGACGGGTGTTCGTACGCTCGGTGAGAAATCCCGGGAAAGCGTATCCGTTTCACCACAGGTGAGATAGGTGAGGAGGATCCCGTCACGGCGGGAGAGGGCGCAGGACGATATTCTTTCATTCGCTTCGACCCCATCTGAGGTATGCGAGCACGGCCATGACGCGTCGGTTGCGGCTATCGAGATCATCTTCTTGGCCCGCCTGTGACGACGGGGTGGTCACCGATATTTCGATCTTCTGATAAATCGAGCCCACGTGCCCCTCGACAGCGCTCTGGGTCAGATGCAGGCGCTTGGCGATAGCCTTGTCGGAATAGCCGTGGGCGATGAGGGTGAAGACTTCGAGTTGCCGGGGGGTGAGACGATCGATTCGGTCGTTGTGGCGCTTGCGCGCGACGAGTTTCGCAACGAGTGACGGATCGACCTGCGTGTCGCCTTCGGTGACTGCACGCATGGTGTTGATCAGTTCGGGGATGTCCTCGATACGATCCTTCAGAAGATAACCCGTGCGCGGTCCCAGCTTGATGATTTCTTCCACCCAGGGCACCTCGGCATACTGCGACACGGCCAGTAGCGCGATGTGCGGTCTCGTCCGACGGATCGTCCGGGCGACTTCGAGACCGACGCCTCGGTCTGGGATGCTGTCGGATTGTCCGCGAGGCATGCTGAGATCGAGCGTGACGATGTCCGGCTGAGTGGATTCGACGAGGCTGAGCACGGCCTCTGCTGTTCTGGCGACCCCGACGACATCAACTCCTCGTTCTACCAGACCGTCGGCGAGCATGGAGCTGAGAAGACCCCAATCCTCCGCGACGATCACTCGCATGGCAAGGTCACACGCACAGTGGTTCCCCTTTCTACTTCGCTCTCGACATGCAATGATCCTCTGTGTGCGGCCACGCGGTCATGCATTCCTCGAAGGCCGCCTCCGCGGTCTTTCAGCTCGGCTCCACCGATACCGTCATCCTGAATCTCCACCACCATGGCGTCATCGACCGATAGTAGTCGAATGGTTATGTGGCTGGCGGCGGCATGCCGCAATGCGTTTCCGACCGCTTCGCTGATGATGAAGAACGCGGTTTCCTCCACCTTCTCGGGCCACTGGCCGGAATCCGCCTCAATGATTAGTGGTATTGGCGATTTCTCAGCGAGCGTGTCGAGCGCTTGCGCCAATCCGTGCATGCGGAGTGTCGACGGATACACACCTTGAGTTACCTCCCGCAGATCCAGCACGGCATCTTGCACCATGGTATCGAGCTGCTGTAACCACTCACGCTCGTTCCCGGTAGCCGCGGTGCGTCTTTGTCCAATTATGATCTTGATCGCAGAAAGGTGATGCTGAGGCCCGTCGTGCAGTTCTGCGCCGATCTTCTTTCGAGTCTGCATCTCGACGTCTACAATACCTTGAAGGTGAGCCCGGTTCTCCACCTGCAGGAGGAGCTGGGCATTGCGGATGGCAAGCTCGGCGGCTCCCACGAGGGCGTCCAACTTCTCGCGTTGTCGAACATGCCGACTGAGGTATGGATCATGCGTGATGGCCGCGAGCGGGGCCGTCGAAGCGCCGATGTAGGTGATCGTCCGGCTGGTGTCGTCGAGGGGGAGCGGTGCTGGAGTTCCATGAAAATCCACGTAATCGCCCGAGTCTGCGCGTCGATAGTGAAGTGTCAGCGTGGGGTCGACGAGCGCATCGGCGAGCCCGTCGCGTAACCAGCCGTTGTCGTCGGATCCCGCCTGTAGGCGACCCAGCAGAATCGATACCTGGCGGTGGCCTATCTGCATCCGCACCGAATTGGTCACAGTAGCCAGGCCGAGCATCAGCAGCGCGATCGCGTATGCGACCAACAGCGCACCGGAAACGGAAATCGGTGCGCGCGCGAGCTGGGCCAGCGATAGGCAGACCAGGACGATGCCGATCATCGCTACCGCGGGCCAGAACAGCCCACGCGCATGGCGCAGCGCGGGAGACTCGGTACGCCAGCGCTGGACGACCAGGACAACGATGATCGCGATGATGATTACCGCCAGAACGCTGCCGATCGGTGCCCAGACGGAGATTGGCGCAGTGGGTCTGCCCCAGCCCTGGGGCTCCAATTGTCGTTCTGAAATCATTCGCATACCCTGTGTGATGACTGCAGCTCCGTAGCCGGCGCCCACGGCCGTTCGCTCGAGTCGACTCTTGAGGTGACCGTCGGGGGACGCCAGCAGGACATGGGCGAGTACCACTGCATTGAGATAGAAGCAGCAAAACCCGATCTTGAACAGTATGGTGTTGTGGCTCCACTGCAGGTCCCCCAGGTACCAGGTGAATCCAACCGCCCACAACAGACCGCCCATCCGGGCGACCTCGGGCTGTCGTACCCATACGTACAAGCCAAAAGCGAGAAATACCACGCCGACGGGTTGGGTCAGCAGGTCCACCCACCCGGGCAACGGGCTGCCGGTGCGAGGTAAGCGCACTGCGAATGTCGCGAACGCGGCTCCTGCCGCCCCTGCGACCACCGGGCCGACTACCCCGACGGGCCGCCCCGACCAGACCGGAACGCCGGTTCCGCCGCGGGGGGAGAAAGCCACGTCTCTTGATAAGGTGCCGTCACGCCCGTGTCCAGGGATTTTCCGAGCCGACCCTCGATTCCATGGAAAACCCCTGGGGCAAGCAGCGGATTACCCGCTGGAAACCGTCGGGGGGCAGCTGGGCGGCCGATGAGCCGATCGGGCTGGCGTTCAGGAGCCGGTGTAGAGGCGGTCGAGGTCGACCAGCTCGACGTCGGGGGCGGCGGCAGCGTCCGCGGTGAGGGTGGTGGTGAAGCCGGCGCGGGAGAACAGCAGGAGTTTCACGTTCTCGGGTGAGCCGGGCACCATCGAGCGGATGTGTCTGAGCCGGGCCAATTCGTCGACGTCAACCGGGGTGGCCCGCCACTTCGCTTCGCCGATGGCAAGTACGCGGTCCGGTTCGTTCGGCCGGACCTCGATGACGACCGTGTCGATCTCATGCTCGCGGGCCGGGCATGCGGTGTCAGGGCACCGTAGGGTCGCCGGGTGGACGCGGCTCGCCCGTCCACCGAGGGTTTCGGCGGAGGCATAGGCCAGCGACCAGATGCGGGCGATGTCCTCGAAGTGCGGTCCGTAGATACGGGTGGACACGGTGTCTGCGAGTTCGGCCCAGACCTCGGCGCCACGGCGCAGTGACAGCTGGGTCTCCTGGGGGCGGATCACCAGTTGGTGCAGACGCAGCACCGGTTCGGCGAGTGTGAAGCTCGCCCGGCGGGCATGGAAGGCGTCCTGGTGGACGGTGACCAGGTGCGCGTCGGTGAGCACGGTCAGGGCGTGGTGGATGCCACCGGTGTCCCGGCCCAGTTCGTTCGCGATCTCTCCGCGTCGGGTGCGGCCGCGGGCAATGGCGGCGAGTACGGAATAGTATGGCGCCGGGTTGGTGATACCGGGTTCCTCGGCGAGCAGCACCCTGCCTTCGCGGAACATCGCCCCGGCGGGGTTGAGCAGGCGGCGCACCACCCACGGGTCGACGTCGCCGGCATCCTCGGGTGCGTCGCGGGCACAGAAGTCCCGGTAGGCCGGGGTGCCGCCGACGAGAGCGTGGACGCGCACAGCGACGTCCGGTTGCTCGGTCAGGCCCCACAGGCCGGCGGCGTCGCGGAAGTCGAACGGGTGGAGCATGAGCTCGGTGATGGCCCGGCCGCGCAGCGGGGCTGATGCGGCGAGTAGCCCCCGCATGAGGGTCAGGGCGCTGCCGCACAGGATCAGTCGGGTGCGGGAGTGTTGACGGGCCCGGCCCCGTGGGCTGAGCGCCTTCTGGATCAGCGATGGGATGGCGCTGTTCTGGGCGACGAGGTAGGGGAACTCGTCGAGCATGACGGGAAGCGGGGTGTCGCGCTGTTCGCCTAGCCGGAACAGCGCGTCGACCGCCTGCCCCCAGTCGGTGAAGGCCACCGGGTAAGGGGAGTCGGTGAACCGGGTGAAGGCGGCGGCCAGATCGGCGAGGTTCTGGGCGTCGGACTGCTCGACGCCGGTGACCATGAACCCGCCGACTGCTTCACAGAGCAGTTCGAGGAGGAGGGTCTTGCCCTGACGGCGCCGTCCGTAGACGAGTGCGAGGGTCGCGCCCGGCGTCGGGTCGCCGGTGAACGCGGTGAGCTCGAACCACTCGGCGTCACGGTCGAACAACGCGGACGGCTTGACAGGCATGATCGCACAACCTTCGGCCATCTAAGGATCGTTGACTTATCATAAGTCTACGATCCTTAGTTTCCACACCGCCGGCTGCCCGTTCGGGCCGGGTTGTGTGCCCGGCGGACGGCGCTGACGGACGTTGGCGTGGCGGTGGCGGCAGGCCAGGCTTGATCCGGACCCTTCCCAGGCGAGGAGAGCGCGTCATGCCGAATTACCGGTCGCCCGGTGTGTATGTCGAGGAGGTCGAGGCCGGGGCACGCCCGATCGAGGGGGTGGGAACGGCGATCGCCGCGTTCGTCGGCTTCACCGCCCGCGGCCCCCGCAACGAGCCGGTCCGGCTTGCCAACTGGGGCCAGTTCACCCGCGTGTTCGGTGACTTCGTTCCTGGCGCCTACCTGCCGCTGTCGGTGTTCCACTACTTCAACAACGGTGGCGGTGCCTGCTACGTGGTCAGCGTCGGCTCCGGCGCTGCCGATCCGGCGGGTGTGCCGTTGGCCGAACTCACCAGTGCCACCCGGCCAGGTGTGATCACCTACCGGGTCGAGGCGGCCGACCCCGGCACACCCGCGAATCTTGCGGTCGAAGTGACCTCCGCCGAGCGGGCGGCCGGGGACGGCTCGTCGACGACGGGTGGCGCGCCGGGCGGCGCGACGAGCGGTGAACCGGCTGCCGAGCCGGAGGCGCCCGGCGGCACGTTCACCGTGGTGGTCAAGCAGGACGGCCGGCCGGTGGAGAGTTTCGAGAACCTCACCGCACGACGCGGCCGGCGCAATGTCACGACCATCGTGAACGAACAGTCCCGGTTTGTTCGGGTGCGGGAGGTCGACGGTGTACCCGTGGCCGACCGGGTGCCGGTTGTTGGTGAGGTCGTACTACGCGCGGCCGAGCCGGCGGCGACGCCGAGCGCCGGCTCGGAGGACTACGTCGGCGATGTCAGCGCCCGCACGGGTCTGGGCGGCCTCACCGCATGTGACGACGTCACCATCGTGGCGGCGCCAGACCTGATGTTCTGTTACGAGCAGGGCCAACTTGACCTGAACACCGTCCAGGCGGTCCAGCAGGCCATGATCGACCACTGTGAGAACATGGCCGATCGGATGGCGATCCTCGACCCGCCGCCCGGTTTCAATGCCCAGCAGATCAGGGACTGGGTGCGGGAGAAAGCCCGATACGACTCGAAGTTCGCCACCATCTACTGGCCGTGGGTAGCAGTTTTCGACCCGGTGGAGGGCCGTAACCGGTTCATTCCTCCGAGCGGTTCGGTCGCGGGTGTCTGGGGGCGCAGTGATGACAGTCGGGGCGTGCACAAGGCGCCCGCGAACGAGATCGTCCGTGGCGCGCTCGATCTGGAATCGAACATCACCCGGGCCGAGCACGACGCACTGAACCCGGCCGGCATCAACGTCATCCGAGCTTTCCCGGGCCGCGGTATCAGGATCTGGGGAGCCCGCACTCTTTCCTCCGACCCGGCCTGGCGTTATGTCAACGTCCGCCGCCTTTTCAACTACCTTGAGGCGTCGATTCTCGGTGGCACCCAGTGGGCGGTCTTCGAACCGAACGACCTGGAGCTCTGGCAGCGACTGCGGCGAACCGTGGGGTCGTTCCTGCTGCGGATGTGGCGCGACGGCGCGCTGTTCGGAGCAACCGCGGACCAGGCATTCTATGTGAAATGCGACGAGGAGACCAACCCGCCGGAGGTCGTCGACGCCGGGCAGGTCGTCATCGAGATCGGTGTGGCCCCGGTCAAGCCCGCTGAGTTCGTCGTGTTCCGCATCGCCCAGTTGAGCGGTGGCGGCGGCGTCGACGAATAGCGGCTCGAAGAATAGCCGGTCGACGAAATCAGGATAATGCTCCAGCAGGACGATGCTCCAGTAAGACGACAAGGAGACGCCGATGCCCATCGGTGAGGACGCGCTCGGTAATTACGCCTATCAGATCGAGATCCAAGGTGTGGCGATCGCCCAGTTCAAGGAGGTCTCCGGGCTGAGTGCGGAGATCCAGGTGATCGAGCACAAGGAGAACAAGAAGGGTGGCATCCCGGTCATCAAGAAACTGCCCGGAGCCCGCAAGTGGGGTGACATCCAGCTCAAACGGGGTAAGACCGATGATCCGGCCTGGTGGAAATGGATCAAACTGGTCCAGGAAGGAAAGATCGACGATGCCCGTAAGGACGGGTCGGTCGTTCTTTATGACTATCAGCGCGGCGAGAAGGTCCGGTTCAACTTCCGCAACGCCTGGCCGTCCAAGGTGAGCATCAGCAATCTTCAGGCCGGCGGGAGCGAGATCGCCATCGAGGAGGTCACGCTCGTCCACGAAGGGCTTGAGCTGGCATGACCACGGTGGCACCCACGGAGTCACAGCGCGGGCTGACGACCGAGTTCGCCTTCGAGCTTCCGCGTGGCTACGTGGACGACTCCGGTCAGCGCCACCGCGATGGAGTGATGCGGTTGGCGACCGCCCGTGATGAGATCATGCCGCTACGCGACCCCAGGGTCCGGGACAACGAGGCATACCTGACCGTCCTGCTGCTGGCCCGGGTCATCACCCGGCTCGGTTCGGTCGGGGCCGTCACCCCGGCGGTGATCGAAGGCCTGTTCGCCCCGGACCTCGCCTTCCTTCAGGACCTGTACCGGCGGATCAACCAGGAGGGCCATACCCACGCCGCCGTGACCTGCCCGTCGTGCAGCCACGCGTTCACCGTCGATGTGGCCGGTGATGCCCCGGGGGGATCCTGACGTACGCGGCCGACCGCCTGCTCGACGAGGTCGCGTACGTCGCCGCCTGCTTCCACTGGTCGCTGGAGGAAATCCTCGACCTCGAGCACCCCGACCGTCAGCACTTTCTCGCTGCGGCCCGGACCATGACCGACCAGCCGGTATCCGGAGAGGAGTAGCCGATGTGGGGACTTCCGTGGCGCCCACGGCAGCGCAGCGCCGCCGGGTCCGCGCCGCGGGCATCCGTGGCTGCCCCGCCGGCCGCGGCGACCTCGGGATGGGAGGGGCTTGCGCCGATCACCCGCTCCGCTGGGCCGCATCCGGTCACGGCCGATCCGGTCGGTTTCGCGCGTGGCCTGGGCAGCCGGGTGCCCGCGCCGGTAGTCCTGCAGAGACTCTCCCATGAGGTCAGTCCGATGGCCGCCGGTGGCTCCTTTCGGGCGATTACGACCATCCCCGTGCCGAGCATCATTCCGGTGCGTTCGGGGACGGCACCGTTGCGCCGGAAGGCCGTGGACCGCCGGAGCGGGGAGACGGTTGCCCGTGGGTCAGGCGGGGTAGGTGTGGCGCCGACGGTCGAGGTCCCGGCCACTGCCGTGGCCATCGATCCCGCGTCCGAGTTGCTGCCCGCGTCCGAGATGATGCCTGTGCGCGACGTGACGACCGGAACCGATGCTCTGTTCCCGGCGGCATCTGTCGGCGACGCACCCGCTGACGAGCATCACGGCGGGGTTGGTACCGCCTTCCCCGTCCGGCCGCTACCGACGGTGCGCGCCCGTCCCGCAGGCGAAAGCGCTGTCGCCGGTGTCGCAGGTGTCACGAGCGTGGCGCGGGCGGCCGCATCGCTGCCTGCTCCGCTGGTCCGCAGTCTCGGGCCACGTCCTGTCACGAATGATGGAGAGCCAGCTGCTGTCGATCCTGCCGTGCATCCGCCGGTGGCTTCCACGTCCGGGGAGTCCCCGGCCGGACTGTCGATCATGCGTTCCGCGGAGCACAACCGTTCCGCGGAGCACAACCGTTCCGCGGAGCACAACAGAGCAGAACGCGACGGAACCGAGCCCAACGGACGGCCTGACATCGGACGGCCTGACATCGGACGGCCTGGCTCTGGAGTTCCTCGGGTCGGATCCGGGCGTCCCCGGCGTGGCCGTGTGATCGAGGTTGCTAACGGCGGCGTGTCTCCCGCCCCGAGCGTCGCGCCGGTGCTCCGGCGGGGTCTCGGGCTACCTGTCACGGTCCGGCCTGAGGTCGCCTCACCTGACGCCGACGCACGCGGTCCGGGTAATACCGTCCGCTCTCGGCCGGTATCAGGCACTGAGCGAGCCAGCCCCGAGCGAGCCAGCCCCGAGCGAGCCAGCCCCGAGCTGCGGGCTGCGGCCATGCCGCCGGATGTCGCTGCAGATCGCTCCGACGACCGCGCCGGTGACGATCGTAGCGATGACGATCATGCCGATGACGATCATGCCGATCGCAGCTACACAGTTGGTGAGCCCGTCGGACCGACCGGCGAGACGCATGGTGTAGCCGCGAGTCCAACCGGACCATCTCGGTCGACAGCTGCCAGCGGTGCGCAGCCGTCGGTGGTGACGAAGCCGTCGGTGGTGACGCAGCCGTCGGTGGTGGCGAAGCCGTCGGTGGTGGCGAAGCCGTCCGTCTTCGCGGTGGCACGGAGCGCTCAGCCGTTGATTCCGGATGCCTACCGCGTGGTGCCGGCCGCGGTGATACCAGCCGCGGATCGTATCGATGGCTCGGTGGACGCAGGCAGCGACGGCCGCGACCCACGGCTGCCCGCTGAGCCGCTTGCAGTGCCAGACGTGCCGCGAGACCGGCGGCCGGTCGGCCTCGGTCCGATCGTCCGGGACGGGGCGATTCCAACCTTCGCGCCGAGGCCGGCTGTCCTGCCGAGGCAGAGTGTCGCCCGGTCGGCGGTGCGTGCGGGCATGCCTGTGGATACGGTTCCGGCGGTCGCACGGCAGGCGGATGTTGCCGTGCCACCGGTGGTCCCGTCGGCATCACCGGCACCGGCACCGGCACCGGCCACCCGCACTGCAGCGGGGGGCGGCGAGTCCGCGTCACCGCAGATCGACCTGCCCGCCCTGGTGGACGAGCTCTACGAACGCATCACCCGTCGGCTCCGGGCCGACCTACTTGCTGACCGTGAGCGTCGCGGTCTGCTCGCCGATCCCGCCTGACCAGCCTGACCTCGCATACCAGGAGTCCACCCGTGTCCGAGCCCGCGAACAGCCTCCGCTTCGATGTCGTGATCGATGGTGTCGACCTCGGCGCGTTCACCGGGATCGAGGGGCTGGAGGCCAGTTACGAGGTGAAAACCTACGACGAGGGCGGCGAGAACGGGTTCCAGCACCAGCTGCTCGGGCGCGTCCACTATCAGAACCTCAAACTCACCCGTCCGGTCGACGGGTCGACCAAGGGCCTGAGTGGATGGTTCAGCTCGTTCCGGCGGGAGGGCAGCGGTCGGCCGGCGGTCGCGACCGTCGTGGCCTTCAACGACAACCGGGAGCCGGTCGCGGAGTGGACGATGACGGGGGTGTGCCCCGTTCGCTACAGCGGACCCCACCTGTCCACGGACCAGGCGAAGGTCGCCACCGAGACGCTCGAACTCGCCCACCAGGGATTTCTGGCTCAGTGACCACCAGGCAGGCCATGAGGGGGTCGCGATGGAGTTTGCAAGGGCATATCTGTGTGAACGTGACCACCCGGGGACGAGGGTCACCTTCCACTTCAACCCGTCGACGGTACGGATGAGCAAACGCGCGGAGTTCCACCGCGAGCCGGTCCAGGCGGCCCGGGACTCGGCCCGCCCCCACTATCGCGGCCCGGGTGAAGTGGAGATGCAGTTCAGCCTGCTGCTGGACGCGAGCGCACGGCCGGGGCACAGCGTCATGGCCGAGATACAGCAGTTCATGGACTGGACGAACCCGACCGAGGACTCCCGCAACGGGCCGTCACCGAGCCCACCCGAGCTGCTGTTCAACTGGGGTGGTTTCGCGGTCGGCCTGGACCGTAAGTTCGTCGGCCATCTCACCAGCGTCGAGGCCAATTGCGTGCTGTTCAGCCGGTCCGGGGCACCAATCCGGGCCGAGGTGTCGCTCGGGATGAAGGCGACCCCGCAGCCGGTAGCCGGGACCAACCCGACGTCCGGGGCGCGCGCCGCTCGGCGTTCTCATGAGATAACGCTGGGCGACACACTTGCCGGCATCGCCTACCGGACCTACGGCGACGCCGCATGCTGGCGGGCGCTGGCCGAGGTCAACGGCGTTGATGATCCGATGCGGCTGCCGATCGGGCGGCACCTGCTGCTGCCCGCCCGGTCCGACCTGGACGGGCGGTGATCCGGTGCCACCCGAGAACACCTACGGGGCACTGCCCGCCCTCTACCTCGATGGTCGCCGAGTACCCCTTGATGTTGCCGAGTGTGTCCGCACGGTGGTGGTGAACAGCGATCTGGCCGCGCCGGACTCCTGTCGGCTCGTTCTCGACGACCCGGGGCGGGAGATGCTCACCCGGGCCGGTTTCGAATTCCGGGCGGCCCTGCGGGTGGCTGCGGTCCGCCCTGGTGACACCGCGGAGCAGACCCTGTTCGAGGGCATGATCTACAGCCTCGGCTTCGGTTATGACGAGCGGGGCGCCACCGCCACCGCGGTCGGCTATGACAGTTCGTACGCACTGTTCAACGGTGTGCACACGGCAACCTATGCCAATGTCACCGATTCCGATCTGGTCCGACGGATAGCCACCGAGGTGGGGATCGCGACCGGGACGATTCAGGCGACGTCCGTCGTACACGATCATGTAGGGCAGGTGAACGAGACTCACTGGGAGTTTCTCGGCCGGCGTGCCCGCGAGATCGACCGCCAGCTGGTCATCCGGGCGGGAAAGCTGGATTTCGTCCGGCCGACCGACGCGGCCGACGGGCCGGCGCCGGGCGATTACGACAGCCAGGACAGGCTCGCCCTGACGCCGGGTGGCAACCTGGAGGTGTTCTCCGCTCGGGTCACAGCAGCCCAGCAGGTCGCCGAGGTGGAGGTTCGCGGCTGGGACGACCGTAACAAGCGGGAACTGGTGGCCACGGCACCGGCGCGCACCCGCGCGGCGCAGGTCGGCGACGCGCCGGCGGACCTCGCCGCGGATGGTTCCGGTGGTACGGCGGCCCGGCACATCACCGTGTCGCTGCCCCTGGCGACACAGGCGGAATGCGACGCGGCGGCGCAGGCCGCGGCGGAACGGATCGCGAGCACCAGCCTGGGGGCCGAGGGAGTCGCGCACGGCGACCCTCGGCTGCTGGCCGGGGTGGCGGTGAGTGTCGGCCAGACCGGCGGTCGCCTCGACGGCAGGTTCACCCTTTCCCATGCCGAGCACGTGTTCGGGAGATCGGGTTACCGGACCCGGTTCACCGCGAGCGGATCACACGACCGTTCGCTGCTGGGGCTCACCTCGGCGCCGCGGCCACGCGGTCCGGGCGTCGCCGGTGCCGTGCCCGCCGTCGTCACGAACATCACCGATCCTGAGCACCGGGGCCGGGTGCGGGTGAAGTTGCCGTGGCTGTCCGGGGATTATGAATCCGGCTGGGCGCGGGTGGCGATGCCCGGCGCCGGTCCCGATCGTGGGTTGCTGGTGCTCCCGGAGGTCGACGACGAGGTTCTCGTCATCTTCGAGCAGGGTGACCCACGCCGTCCGTTCGTCATCGGTGGCCTGTACAACGGGGTGGACGCGCCGCCCTTCGACGGCGGCGTCGACGGCGCGGCCGGCCAGGTGGTCCGCCGGGGGCTACGCAGCCGCAAGGGCCACGAGATCGTCGTGAGCGACGCCGACGGCGCCGAGCGGATCGAGATCGCGACCAGCGGCGGCCGGGTCCGGATTCTGCTCGACCACGACGGGGGTGGCCTGACGGTGGAGACCGAGGCGGATGTGACGGTCCGAGCCAAGGGAAAGCTGAGCGTGTCCGCCGACGGCGATCTGGACATCTCCGCGCGCGGCAAGGGCTCGATCTCCGCGGATGCGGGTCTGACGCTGCGTAGCAGCGCAGATGTGACCGTGCAGGGTGCTGTGATCAAACTTAACTGACCGGAACCGTTCGAATGGGAACCATTCGGGTGGGAACTGCTCGCAGATTGATCGGATGGAAGGGAGACCGCAGGTGGGAGCCGCGGCTGTCGTCGCCGGTGACCAGGTCATCGGTTTCTGTGCGATTCACCAGGTGCCGAGCCCGTCCGGTGCTCCGATGCCCTCGCCTGCGCCGCTGCCGTTCGCCGCGCCGCTGACCGAGGGTCTCGCGACCCGTGTTCTCGTCGGCGGGCAGCCGGTCGCGGTGGCGGGCTCCGCCGGGACCAACACCCCACCGCACGTCGGTCTGCATGCCAGCGATCCGTTCATGGTGCCGACGGCGCAGCGCGGTCAGGTGATCGTGGGCAGCGGGACGGTACTGGCCCAGGGGCAGCCGATGGCCTACACGGGCTGTTCGGTGACCCAGTGTGGCCAACTGCCGGCGAACGTCATCGGGTCGGGCATTCGCGTGCTGGTCGGGCCGTGAGCGGCATGAGCATGAGCGGGAGCGGTATCGGACGGGCGGGTGTGGCGCCCACCGACTTCCTCGGCGTCGGATGGAGCTGGCCGGTACGCGTCGATGTCACCGGCGGCTTCGCGATGACCACCGGCGTCACCGAGATCGAGCAGGCGATGTACCTGATCCTGGGAACGACGCCGGGGGAGCGGCCGATGCGGCCCGAGTTCGGCTGCCGGCTCGCCGACTACACCTTCGCCCCGGCGGACGCGACCACCGCCGGGTTGCTCGCCTATGAGGTCCTCACCGCGCTGCGTCGCTGGGAGCCGCGGGTGGACGTCCAGGATGTCGATGTCACGCCCGACCAGGCTTCCTCGACGCTGTGGATCGACATCAGCTACCGCCTGCGGGGTCGCTACGACCGGCGCAATCTGGTCGTCCCGTTCTATGTGATCCCCGACCAGGAGTGAGTCCACGGTGAGTCTGCCTGCCCCGAACCTCGACGACCGTACGTTCCAGCAGCTCGTCGACGACGCCAAACGGTTCATCCGGGACCGCTGCCCGGACTGGACGAACCACAACGTCAGCGATCCCGGTGTGACTCTGATCGAGACATTCGCCTGGATGACCGACCTGCTGCTCTACCGGCTCAACCGGGTACCGGACCGGAACTACGTGAAGTTTCTCGAACTGCTGGGCGTCGGGCTGTTCCCACCGGTCGCGGCGCGCGCCGAGGTGTCGTTCCGCCTTGCCGCACAGCAGGAGTCGTCCGTGGGCATAGCACGCGGGACGGTGGTCTCCACCCGGCGTACCGCGGCCGAGCCGGCGGTCGACTTCACCACGGTCGACGATCTGGCGATCGTGCCGGCGAGGTCGGTCGTGGTCGCGTCCATGGTGGAACCCGACTCCTTACGTGATCATACGTCCATGCTCGGTCGTGGCGACGGTTTTGCGTGCTTCGACCCGCGTCCCAAACCGGGTGACGCCCTCTACCTCGGATTCGACCGGACGGCTCCGGCCACCATCGTGCTGCTGCGTTTCACCTGTGAGGTCGCCGGCCACGGAATCGATCCGCGGCGACCACCGCTGGCCTGGGAGGCGTGGGACGGCGATGCGTGGTGCCCGTGCGACGTCGAGCAGGACACCACCAACGGTCTGAACACAACCGGGGTCGTGGAGCTGCACCTGCCGCGCACCCACGCCATCCGCAGCGTCGGCGGTCGATCATCGGCATGGGTGCGCTGCCGCGTGATCGAGCTGTCAGATGACGACCTGCGCAGGGGGGTGAAGCCCTACCGTGAGTCACCCCGCATCGTGTCGGTCAGCGGCGCAACGGTCGGCGGCGACGTCGACGCCATCCAGGGCGCGCATGTCGCCGGCCAGGTGCTGGGTCGCTCGGAGGGGGTCGCCGGCCAGTCGTTCCGGCTTCCACATGCGCCGGTGCTCACCACGTCCGAACCGGTCGTGATCGAGGTCAGTGCCGGTGACCCCCGTCGGGACGACACGACCAGAACGACCAGCCCGACCAGCCCGACCGGTTGGCAGACGTGGCAGCGGGTGGCGTCGTTCGCCGACAGCGGTCCGACCGATCAGCACTTCACCCTGGATGCGACCAGTGGGGAGGTCCGCTTCGGACCCATGGTGCGCCTTGCCGACGCCACCGTGCGCCAGTACGGGGCCGTGCCCCCCAAGGATGCGGTGATCCGCGTCCGGCCGTTCCGGACAGGTGGCGGTCGCCAGGGCAACGTCACCGCGCGGGCGCTGGTGATGCTGCGGTCGTCGATTCCCTATGTCTCCGCCGTCTACAACCGCCGACCCGCCACCGGCGGCGTCGACGGCGAGAGCGTGGACGAGGCACGTACCCGCGGCCCGCTGGTCCTGCGCTCCCGCGACCGCGCTGTGACGGCAGCGGACTTCGAGGTACTCGCCCGGGAGGCGGCACCCGAGATCGCCCGGGTCCGGTGCGTCGTGGAGACCAGCGGCCGGGACGGCGGCGCCGTGCGGGTGCTGCTCGTCCCGCAGGCACCGTCGGACGCTGACGGGCGGCTCGTACTCACACAGCTCGTGGTACCCGAGCGGACGGGCGCGGCGATCAGGAGCTATCTGGACGACCGCCGCGTCGTCGGCGCCCGGGTCAGCGTGGAGCCGCCGACCTACGTGGGGACCTCCGTCGTCGC
This sequence comes from Protofrankia sp. Cr2, assembly GCF_963555885.1. NCBI lineage: Bacteria > Bacillati > Actinomycetota > Actinomycetes > Frankiales > Frankiaceae > Protofrankia > Protofrankia sp. Cr2. The sequence continues at coordinate 29,705 of NZ_CAUVXG010000025.1, read as the reverse complement.
CCGGGTGGCCCCGGCGCACCTGGTGACACCCGATGCCGCCGAACGGGCCGCGCTGCGTGCGCTGTACCGGTATCTGCATCCGATCATCGGTGGTCCCGCCGGCACCGGCTGGCCGTTCGGCCGTTCGGTGCACGTCGGTGACATTTTCGGGGTCCTGCGAGCAGTGCCCGAGCTGAGGTTTGTGGACGAGGTGGTGCTGTTCCAGCGCAACCCGCTGAGCGGCGCACGCCTCGACTCGGTCGAGCGGATCGATCTGCCGCCGACCAGTCTGGTCTTCAGCTTTGACCATCAGGTCGACATGATGATGCGGGACTGAGGGCCGGCGATGCGCGGAGCCATCGAGGGGCTGGGAACTCCCTTTCCGCTGCGCGGCGGGCTTCCCGAGGTGCTGTTGAAGCCCGATGTCCTGCTGGAACCCGGCGTCATCGACGGCATGCTGGCCGCCTTCGACGACGTGCTCGCGCCCATCCTGGCGACCTTGGACAACTTCGACGCCTATCTCGACCCGGCGTTGACGCCCGCGGACTTTCTGCCGTGGCTCGCCGGCTGGCTGGCCGTCGGCATCGACGGCGGGTGGTCGCCCGAATGGTCACGAACGGTCGTCGCCGCCGCGGCCGAGGCACGACGGTGGCGTGGCACTCTGCGCGGGATCGTCGCCGCGGTGCGGGCGGCCACCGGGGTGGAGGCCGAGGTGTTCGACAACGGTGGGGTCAGCTTTTCCCCACGGCCGCACGGCGCGCTGCCCGGCAGCCCGGAGCCACTCCTGGTGGTGCGGGTACCGCCGGGCACCGACCTGGCCGCCGTCGGCGCGGCGGTTGTGTCCGCGAAGCCGGCGCACGTGCCGCACCGGGTGGAGCATCTACGTTCCTGATCACGTGTGGTGAGCTGGTGGGACGACGCCTGGTTGGGCGAGGCATGGTTGGACGATGCCGAGATCGGTGAGGACCGCCGCATAGCGCGTCTGCGCACTGGTTGCGGCGGCGTGGTGCCCATCCCCGCGTAGCGCGTCTATGAGCAGATGCCACAGCCCGTCCCGGTGAAGGTCGATCGCCAGGCCGCGTTCGGCCAGGCGCACGGCGTCAGCATGACGTCGGTCACCAGAGGCGATCTCCGCGGCGCGTTCGCAGGCACCGGCGACCGCATCCCGCAGTAGGGTGCGCTCCTCGACGATCAGATCGGGCAGGTCGTACTCGGGTAGCACATCGCCGGTGTAGAGGTCGACGGCGTCGATCAGGTGCTGGTATTCGGTTGTGGGATCGGGACCGCCATCCCGGCCCCGCCGGACCGATGCCGCCCGCCGCAGTCGCAGCCTGACCCGGTGGATGTCGAGGTCGCCGTCGTCGTGAAGGACCAGACGGTAGCTGCTGGCGACCCGGCGCAGCAGGCCGCGCTGGCCCCGAGGCGTGTCAGGTTCCAGTAACCGCCTGATCGCGCTGATCGCCACTTGAAGGCTGTGGCCGGCCTGTGCCGGTCCGGCGTCGGGCCAGATCGCATCCATCAGCCGGTCGCGCGGCAGGAGACGGTTGGCGTTCACCGCGAGTAGACCGAGCAACTCCAGGTTGCGTGGCTGAACCGCGCTGAGGTCCACCGGCCGACCGTCGAGCTCGAGCGCGAGACCGCCCAGACAGCGCACGACAAGGCGCGGCACCGGTGGGTGCGCTGTCACAGCCTGCGGTGTCGCGGCAGCGGGGGCATCGGTGTGGGGAGGATCGGCATCGGGCGCATCGGGGTCGGCCAGCAGGAGCCGCAGCCACGCTCCTGCCCCGGCATTCGTGGCGAGTGTGATCGCGACCGCGTGCGGATCGGCCGACCCGATCAGGGCGAGCGCGTGGGGCAGCGGGCCGACCGCCGTGGCCGCGCGCACAACCGCCCGGACCCGGGAGCCGTCGACGGGTTGGCCGCAGGACCGGAGCGCCACCAGGAGACCGGCATTCGCCCAGGCGACCAGTGCCGGGGCATCCAGGTCGGCGCATTCGCGTTCGGCTGTGACCAGCAGCGTGTGTGCAGCCTGTCGGGCGTTGGGCTCCGCGAGTCCGGTGAGGCCCGCGAGCAGGGTCAGCAGCGCCGCGCCCCACCGGTCGTTGCTGCGGCGGCAGCTTTCACGCAGATGCTCCACATGCGGGGTCGCGTCGACGGACATCGCAGCCACCCCGGCGCACAGGCGGAACAGCTGCGGTGAGTCCACCGCCTCCGCGGCCCACACCGCGTCGTTCGCGGTCATGCGTGCGTCGGCTTCGTTGCCGAACACCGCACAGATCGCCCGGCCCAGCAGAGCAGCCGCCTCGATCATCAACGAGGTGTCGCCCGCGTGGACGAGGTGCTCGAAGCGATGCCTCGCGATGGCGATGTCCCCGGCGACGAGGGCTGCGACAGCCCGGGCGAGGCGCAGCTGGGGGGTGTCTGCCGAACCGTGCATGTGAGCGGCCGGATCGTTGAACGCGGCGCGCATGATGTGCAACCATGATGCCGCGCGGCGAGGAGCGGGATTGAGCCATTCGTGCAGGGCGCTTGTTTCGCGCCCGACCTGCACCGGTGGCTGGACGCCGAACCTCCGGCCCGCTTCGCGGTAGGTGTCCAGCGCGGCGTCCAGGGATCCTTCGGCGACCAGACGACGGGCGAGCGCGAGTAGTACCCAGGGGTCGGAGTCGCGGATCGAGGGGGGCAGCAGGTCGGCCCATCCGGTGGGTTCGTCGACGAGGGAACGGCCCTGCTGACCGACCAGACGGTGCACTTGGTCCCAGTCTGCGCTGCGGCAGAAGGCACGCACCGCATCACCGAGCGCGCCGTCGGCTTCGCACAGCTGCGCCGCCTTGCGGTGGACAGCGCGCGCCGCGGCTTCACCATGGTCGATCACGAGCCGCTCCAGGAGATGGACCCGCAGTACCTCGTGGTAACGGTAGGTGCGGCCGTCCCCTTCGACGAAGGTGAACAGCCCGCGCCGCTCCAGGTCGGCGAGGCGGTTGGCGCTGTCGGTCCGTTCGAGTAGGACGTCGCAGCGCTGTCCGGTGAGCCGGTCGAAGGCGCTGGTCTGCACGAGGAAGGCGCGGTCGTCAGCGCTGACCGCGTTGAGCACGTGCGTCGTCAGGTATTCCCTGGTCAGTCGGGTCCCGCCGAGCCCGGCCAACAGCTTCGCCCGTTCCGAGGTAGGCCTTCCCTGCGTCGCGAGATGAAACAGCTGGAGCCCGGCGGCCCAACCCCCGGTGCTGCGGGCCAGCGCCGCGACCTCCTCAGGCCGTAACCGGACGCCGTGGCAGTCGTGGAACAGTTCCTCGACCTCCCAGGTGCGAAACCGCAGCTCATCCGCATCGACCTCGCGTACCTGGCCGGCGAGGCGGAGCCTGTCCATGCTCAGTGCCGGGCGCACCCGGGACGCGATGAGCAGAACCAGATTCCTCGGGAGGTAGTCGAGGAGTAATTGAAGACAGTTTTCGACGGTATTCCCGTTGATGGTATGCAGGTCGTCGAGAACAAGCAGGAGGGGGTCGTTGAGCCAGGCATCCAGCTCAGCCAGGGCCCGCTCCATCGTGGCCCATTCGCTGAAGTCGGCCCGTACGGCGTCGCCGACGGCCGTGCGTAGATGAGCCAGGAAGGGCGTGACCTCGCCGAGCCGGGTGTCCAGCGTCAACCAGGCGAGCGGGCCGTCATGTCTCTGCGCGACATCCGTGAGAAGTGTCGTCTTGCCCGCGCCGGCCGGCGCGACGACCAGCGCCAACCGGTAGCCCGCGGTGTCGCCCAGCATGTCGGTGAGACGTGGTCGGCGGATACCGCGCAACGGTGGTCGGCGTACCCGCGCGGGTACGACCGAGTGGAAGTCTGCGTCCCCCATTACTCCGCATTCCGCTTGACGCGACGTTGGCAGATCACCTGTTGACAGATCACCTGTTGACAGATCATTTCTTGAAAGATCGCCCGTTGAGGGATCACGTTGGATCGCCCGCATCATCATACGTTCATGCTGGTGCGGCGGCGGTAGGCAACGCGGGAACACGTTCCGCCGTGACGCATGATTGACGTGGATAACCGACTGTTGGATTGTTCTGGTATAACACCAGGCGTCGGATCGGCCGGAGCGTCCCGAACGGGAAGTGAGCGATGAAGGAGTGCCCGCGCTGCCACCACGCCAACGGCGATGACGTGGACTCCTGCGGTGGCTGCGGCCGGTTCCTGTGGTCCAGGCCGGAGCGGCGCGCCGGCGACAGGCGCAACGCCTCCCCGGAGACGGCGGTCCCCGCTCCCGAGGCGTTCCCGACCCCCGAACGCGACAATGACGTGCAGCCGCAGCCGCAGCCGCAGCCGCAGCCGCAGCCGCAGGTCCCGGACCCGTCGCCGGCCGTGATACCACCGGCCGTGGCACCTCCGGGCTTGACGCCCCCGGGCTCGGGGATAAGGGCCCGGATTCGGCCCGACAACCGTCCCGATCGACTCCGCGCGGTCCCGTTGGCGCCCGCCACAGATGACCGGACGCCGGGAGCGGGCGGCATGGACGGCCGGGACGGCGGCCCTGGCCGGGACGGCGGTGTTCGCCGCGAAGCGTTGCGCCCGGTGCGTCCTGATGAACTGCCGGTGTTACCCGGGCCGGGAGAATCGGCTGGCGGCCAGTTCACCGGAACGCCCGCCATGGCGACGTCGAGTCGTGGGTCGGCACCTGGCCGAGACAGTCTGATCTGTGCATGCGGCGTCCGAAATCCGCCGGATCGGCGGTTCTGCCGGTGCGGGCTGACCCTGCCGGCTGCTCGGCCCGCCGCGCAGCCGGACTCGGACGACGCTGACAAGCGTGTTGCCAGCTGGCGCCTGCTGGCGTCCGGGTTCGGTGAGCGCCGTGATTTCGAACGTCGGATCCGCACCGCGAACGGCGCCGGGCGGGTCCTGTACAGCCGCGGCCTGGGCGCCCGGGTGCTGTGCGTGCGCCTGGCTGTCGCCGCAGTCACCGCCGGCCTTGTGCTGGGGTTCGTCTGGCCGTGGGGCACCAGCTCGCGCGGCTGGGTCGGCGACCAGGTCGGGCGGGTGGTCCGCTCCGTCCAGCACACTGAGGCCGGGGCGTCACAGCCCTCTCGAAGCGGGTAGTGACGACGCGGGGTCAGTGCGCAACGGGGTCAGAGCGCAACAGGCGGGGCCGGTGGGGTGCGGGGAGTCAGGCGGTTGAGCGCGGGCGGTGGCGCACCGATGTGGATGACGCCGAGGCGTCGGGTGGCGCGGGTCAGGGCTACGTAGAGGTCACTGTGCCCACGCGGTGACTCGGCCACGATCATGTGCGGGTCCGCGACGAGCACGACGTCGAATTCCAGCCCCTTTGCCTGCCGCACGGTCAGTACCACGACCGGGTTCTCCAGGTCCGTATTCGTCCCGACCGCATCGGTGGCGACAGCCGCGGCCGGCACGGCGATCCGCACAGCCGGGCCCAGCTCGTCGAGGCGGGCCACCGGGACGATCACGGCTAGCCGGCCGCCGCCGAGTTCGCCCGCCTCCTGCGCGACGATCTGTGCCAGCCCGTCTGCGAGCCCGTCGGCGCTGACCTGCAGCCGCCATGGCGCGATGCCCGATTCCCGGACCGAGCGGGGTGGTTCGAGCGACGGGTCGATGTCCGCCAGCACCTCGGCAGCGACGGTCATGATCTCAACTGGTGTTCGATAGTTGACTGTCAGTTGCTCCAGGCGCCACCAGCCGGCGACGTACGGCGTGAGCATGTGCTCCCAGGATGACGTCCCGGCCAGCTCCCCGGTCTGGGCGACGTCGCCGACGACGGTCATCGACCGGCTGGGGCAGCGTCGCATCAGCATCCGCCATGCCATCTCGGACAGTTCCTGGGCCTCGTCGACGATGACGTGCCCGAACGTCCAGGTCCGGTCCGCAGCCGCCCGCTCGGCGGCCAGGCGCCCGTCGACCTCCGCGTGCCGCGCCGCCAACTGGGCGGCGTCGAGCAGGTCGTAGGCGGTCAGCATGTCGGGATCGGCGTCGTCTTCGAGGTCACGGGACAGGATGTCAAGGACACCCTGGGCGTAGGCGCGTTCCGCCCGCCGCTGCTGTTCGGCGAGCGCCCGTGCGACCCGGTCGTCTTCGCCCAGCAGTTCGGCCGCTTCGTCGAGAAGCGGAATGTCCGCGACCGACCAACCGTCCGACCAACCGTCGTTACGATCGGCACCGGGGTCAGTGCCGGCGTCGCGCGCCAGCAGGTCACGGTCGGCGTCGGTCAGCCCCGGGGCCGCGCGAGCGAGCCGGCCTGGCATCGAGAACAGGTCGCGCAGCAGCCGCTGCGGCGTCAGCGTCGGCCACAGTTCCTCGACGACGGCTGCGACATCAAGGTTGCCGCGTAGCTCCTTACGGATGTCGTCGACCTCGGCCTCGTCGAACAGATTGGTGCCGTCATGGACGTCGAGTCCGAGCAGGTCGGCGAGTTGCCGGGCGAAGGCGTCGACGACCAGCCGGGCGAAGATCGGGCGGGCGGCGTTGTGCAGCAGACCGCTGCGGCGGGCCCGCTCGCGCGCCCGCAGGCACGTCTGGCGGTCCAGCCGCAGCGGGTGATGGTCGACGACGATCTCGATGACGTCGTCGGGCACCCGCTGACGATCCCGCACGGCCGCGGCCAGTATCTCGGCCATCATCAGCCGCCCCTTGACCTCGGCGGTCTCGGGCGCCTCCGTTCGGCTGGCGCTGATGCCGGGGTAGAGGTCGCCGATGGTCGACAGCAGGACCCCGGTCTCTCCGAGCGAGGGCAGCACCTGCCCGATGTACCGGATGAAGGTCGGGTTCGGGCCGACGATCAACACGACCTGCTTGGACAGCCGTTCCCGGTAGGTGTACAGCAGATACGCGGCGCGGTGCAGGGCCACCGCGGACTTGCCGGTTCCCGGTCCACCCTGAACGACCAGGACACCCTGATGATCGGAACGGATGATCCGGTCCTGTTCGCCCTGGATGGTCTCGACGATGTCGCGCATACGGCCGGTCCGTTCGGCGTCGAGCGCGGCCAGTAGCGTGGCCTCGCCGGTCAGCCCCTGGTGCACGGTGTCACCGGTCGACCCCGCGGCACCCATCGCCTCCGCGTCACGGACCTCGTTGAGATCGAACAGGTCGTCGGTGAGGCCGACCACCGTGCGCTGGCGGGTTCGGATGTGCCGACGCCGACGCACCCCCTGCGGCGAGACGGCCGTGGCGAGGTAGAACGGTCGTGCGACCGGTGCGCGCCAGTCAATCAGCAACGGTGTGTAGTCGGTGGTCTCGTCCAGAATGCCCATCCGGCCGATATAGCGGCATTCGGCGTCATGGAGGTCGAGCCGGCCGAAACACAGCCCGTTTGCCGCGGCGTCGACCTGGGCGATCCGCCGGGCGTACATGAGGCTCGCCGCGTCCCGTTCGCCGCGCGCCTGATGATTGCCGCCGGCCTCCCGCCACGCCCGAGCGAGCTGGTTCGAGGTTTCTTCCCGGATGTCGTCCAGTCGTCCGTACAGCATCGAAATGTAATCCTGCTCGTGCCGCATGTCATCGTTGGACAATCAAAACCCCTTGCCGGTATACCGCCGTCACATCATTGAGATGGCATCGAGTATATCCCACTCGCATGAAGGTACCCGTGTGTGATCAGTTTGATATCATTGCCAGGCGCGGATCAGATCGTCCGGCCCCCAATGAGCCGCGAGGGGGACGTTGTCGGCGATGCCGCGGCGGGAGACCGCTATCAGCGGCGTCCCGGGTTCGGCGCCGGGGACGGCAAGCATGTCACGTACGAGGCTGTCGTAGTCACGCCGTCCGAAGGGCTGGTTTTCCAGCCATTTGATGGAACCCAGAAAGTGGACCTTCCCGGCGACGGGTTCGCGGTCGGCGCCGACGATATCGATCTCGGGGTTGTTCTGACGGTTCCACCAGCCGCCGATCGCCTCGGTATCGGGCCAGTCCTCGTCCGGCAACAGGCGAAGAAGGGCTTCCCGGACGACCGGTTCGACAGCGCGGCCGCGCCAGGTGGTCCACGAGCGTTCGATGCGTCCCAGGACGATGTCACCGCGGCCCCGCTCCACCAGTGGAATGCCACGGGCCAGAAAAGCCAACCAGAACCGAAGGTAGGAGTCCGCGACCCGGTAACGCTTGTTCTTCGTGTCAGGCCGGGTGGAAAGCGGGCTGTCAGCCGCGACAACCTGTTTGTCCACCAGCGTGGTCAGGATGGGGGAAAGCGTGCCCGACGCCAGGGGGTTCGCTCCACCGGCCGCCGTGGCGATCGCGGTGAAACCACGTTCTCCGCTGCCGACAGCCGCCAGCACGGCGCGGGACTGGGAGGCTTCTGGAAACTCGCCGAGCATGGTGAGCTCACCAGCCATGAGCAGCGGGGACAGCGGGTTGGTGAGCGCCTCCCGGAGGTAGTCTTCGCGGCTCATCCCGACCCGCCACGCCGCGACGACCTCCGGAAAGCCGCCGGTGATCAACAGGGCATCCACTGCCGCGTCGGCCGACAATCCGGTGATGGACCCGACGTCGGCCAGATGCAGTGGCCGGACGGTCATTTTCGGTGCCCGGCCGAAGAACGGACGGCCATAGTGCCCCAGCGCCTCCATGACGGACATGTCACTTCCCACGAGGACGAGCAGCACGGGCTTTGCGGACAGCTGCCGGTCCCACACCGTCTGCAGCGCACCCTCGAACTCACGGTCCTGCTCGACCAGCCACGGCACCTCGTCGATCACCGCGATGCTGGGCGTGGTATCGGGAACGGCGATCGCGAGGGCGCGCAGGGCGTGGTTCCAGTCCGCCGTGCCCATGCCCGCGGCGAGTTCCGCTCCGGGCAGGGTGGACTGGGCCAGCGTCTCACTGAAATCGGCCCGTTCCGCGGCCGGATTGCGACCTCGGGTCGCCTGGAAGATCACGTACGGCGCGCCCGAACGGTCGCAGAACTCCTGCGCCAGTCGGGACTTCCCCACCCGACGTCGTCCAGTCATGATCAGTGCGCGTCCGCGGGTGCCGTCCTGGCCGGTGCTCACCTGCCGTAGCTGCCCACGCAGGAGGTCGATGTCGGACATCCTGCCGCTGAAGTTCACCGCTGTCCGCCCCGCCAAACATAGATCGCATCTTACGTTGATCGCGTCTTACCTGGATCGCGTCTTACCTGGACCGGAGTTTACGTCGACCAGGATGACGGCGGCGTTCGGAGACAGCCTCGGGTTCTCCATAGGATGACGGTGCCACCCACGCCCCGGAGAGTTCTGATGACCCGATTGAGCCAGTCCGTTGACCGCGTCACCGCCCTGCTGACCGGTGCGGACCTCGCGGCCGACGTCACCGTGCGCGAGCTGCTGGAACTGACCACGCAGCGCCGCGGTCTGGACCTGTCGGATCTCGCCCCGGCCGAGCAGGCCGCGCTGGTCGCGGAGCGTTCCCAGGAGCTGCAGCCCTCGGTCGCCGCCCTGGCCGAGCGCATCGTCGAAGCCGGGAAGAAGGACCGGCCGTTCATCGCCAAGTTCGGCATCGACCCGACCGGCCGCGACGTCCACCTGGGGCACGCGGTACCGATGCTCATCCTGAGCCGGTTCCAGCGCATGGGCCATCAGGTGGTCTTCATCGTCGGCGACGTGACCGCCAAGATCGGTGATCCGTCCGGCCGCTCGGATGAGCGCCCCGAGCTGACCGACGAGGACATCGCCGGCAACCTCGTCACCTACCGTGACCAGGTCAGCCCCTTCTTCGACTTCGAACGCGCCCAGTTCCGCCGCAACGGCGACTGGCTGCGTGCGGTCACGCTGCCCGAACTGATCAGAATCACCGCCCAGATCCCGGTCTCGATGCCGCTACAGCGCGAGGACTTCCGCAAGCGGCTGGAGGCCGGCCATGGGTTGTCACTGGCCGAGCTGCTGTACTCCGTGGTCATGGCGCTGGACTCGGTGGAGATTAACAGCGACCTGGAGGTCGGCGGCATCGACCAGTTCCTCAACATGCAGATGTGCCGGCACGTCATGCACATCTGCGGGCAGGTACCGGAGGTGGTGGTCGCCACCTCGCTGATCGAGGGCACCGATGGCACCGGGGCGAAGATGTCCAAGTCAAAGGGCAACTACGTGCCCCTGACCGCTCCCGCTGGTGAGATCTTCGGTAAGATCATGTCGGTGGCCGACCGGCTGGTGGAGCCGTACTTCCAGGCACTGAGCGAGTGGCGCAACGCCGAACTGGCCATCGCCGGCGCACGGCTGGCGGCCGGATCCCTGCATCCGATGGACCTGAAGAAGATTCTCGCCGGGGAGGTCACCGCGGCCGTCCACGGCGTCGACGCGGCCATGAAGGCACGCGAGGAGTTCGTCGCCCGCTTCTCCAGGCGTGCCTTCGGCGAGGTCGAGGACCTACCCGTCATCATGGATCTGGGTCAGTCGGTCACCGATGCGGTCAGGGCGCTCGGTTTCGCCAAGAGCAACGGTGACGTCCGTCGGGTCGCCGAGCAGAACGGCCTGCGGCTCGTGGTCGAATCCGACGGCGTCCAGGACCAGATCCCGCTCACCGCCGATGAGGCCCGCGAGCTCCTCGCGGCAGTGGTCACCGACAAGCTCCACGGTCAGACCGGGGAGTACTACCTCAAGGTCGGCCGCAAGCTCGCCCGGATCGTCACCACGTCCTGACCGGCAGCACGACGTCCTGACTCAACCTGCTGTGCGGTCGCGCGTCTGGGTCAATGTGGCCGGCCCCGGGTAGCTGGCCGCACGGCCGTCGATGTTCTTGATCTGTTCACGGAACGGGTTGGCTCGGTAGACGCCGAGAATGCGGTATTCGGCGAAGTAACCGAGCTCGGTGAACGCGCGTCCCACGTGCGGCTCGTCGGGATGGCCTTCGATGTCGGCGAGAAACTGTGTCGCGATGAACTGGCCACCGACCATGTAGCTCTCAAGTTTGGTCATGTTGACACCGTTTGTCGCGAACCCCCCGAGTGCCTTGTAGAGGGCGGCCGGCAGATTGGATACCTTGAAGACGAAAGTGGAGACGATCGGGCCGATCCCGGCCGCAGCCCGCAGTTCCTTCGATGACAAGATCATGAACCGAGTGGTGTTGTGTTCCTCGTCCTTCAGGTCGGCTTTGAGGATCTGCAGGCCGTAGGCTTCGGCCGCCAGCTCGGATGCGATCGCTCCTCTGGTCGGATCCCCCGCCTCCGCGATTTCCCGGGCGCAACCCGCAGTGTCGGCACCGGCTACGGCGAGTAGCCCGAGTTCGCGCAGAGCGACCCGGCACTGGGCCAGCGCCTGAGGATGGCTGTGCACGGTCCGAAGATCGGCCAGGGTGGCTCCTGGTAGTCCCAGCAGCTGATGGTGGACCGGCAGAAAATACTCGCCGATGATATACACCGACGAGTCGGGCAGCAGATAGTGGATGTCGGCGACGCGACCTGCCGTCGAGTTCTCGACCGGAATCATTCCGAGGTCTGCGCTGCCGTTCTCAATTGCCGCGAAGCACTCCTCAAAGGTCTGAAACGGCACCGGTTCGTAGTCCGGATACACGTTTTGGCACGCCAGGTGCGAATTGGCCCCCAACTCACCCTGAAAAGCGATCTTCTTGCGCCCTGTCATCGCTGAAGCGGTCCATCTCTCATGATGAATTGTCTGGCGGCCGCGGTCGGCCCGGCAGTGATGATACCCGAGCGGTCGCCGGGCGAGCGCGACGGCGGCGATCTTCGCCCCGCCAGCCGCTCCACTCGTCGTCACTCCACGGTCCCCGGATCGGGCCGCACATCTGTGGATGGATGTCCGGGCGCGGTACTCGAGCGATCGGTGGTGGCCTGTGACCACGCCGTGCAGGCGCCGCTAGACTCGCGGACCGTGTCGGCGGTAATGGGCAGGTTCGCGAGGGTGACTACGCGATGTGGGCGCGTGGGAGCCTCCAGATCATGATTATTAATGAAAGGTCGGTGGCGGCGGCGCTCCCCGGCTATGACCTGGGCGCCACAGTCGGTACGGGTGCGTCCGGGCTGGTGCTGGCCGGCCGACACCGTGCCCTGCACCGCGACGTGGCCATCAAGATTCTGGCCGCGGGGCGTGACAGTGCGGCTGCCCGTTTCGCCGGTGAGGCACAGTTGCTCGCCGCCATGGATCATCCGCATGTGGTCCGGGTCTACGACTACGTCGAAACCGACGATCTGCGTCTGATTGTCATGGAGCTGCTGGGCGGGGGGACCGTGACCCGCCGTCAGGCGGATATGCCACCGGAGGATGCCTGCGCGGTGGGTCTGGCGGTGGCCGCGGCACTGGCCTACGCGCACGGCCGGGGGGTGCTGCACCGCGACATCAAACCCGACAACATCCTGTTCGACACCGCCGGCCTGCTCAAGGTCACAGACTTTGGCATCGCGAAGATCATCGAGGGGTCGGCGGCCACCGCCAGCGCCATCGTGGGAACCCCGGTCTACATGGCCCCCGAACAGATCATGGGCGGCCGGCTGGGCCCGACTACCGACCTGTACGCACTCGGGGTTCTGCTCTACCAGTTGCTGGCCGGGGCGCCGCCGTTCGACCCGACGTTGCCGTTACCGGTGCTGGCGCAGAAGCACCTCGATGCCATCCCGCCACCGTTGGTGGGGGTTCCCGTGCCGGTGGCGGCCGTGGTGCGCCGGGCGCTGGCCAAGGACCCCGCAGCCCGCCAGCTCTCGGCGCACGCCTTCGCCCTCGACCTGGCCCATGCCGCGGCCGACGCATACGGCCCGGGCTGGACCGCCCGCTCCGGGATCGTGCTGCGGCTCGACGACGACATCCGTGCCGTCGCCGATCGTCCCTCTGTGCGCACCGAGGTGTCGCCCCCACCAGCGGGCCCCCCACCGACCAACCTCGGGGGCTTCTCACCCCGGAAGGCATGGGCGGGTCGCCGAGCGCTTGGTCCGCTCGTGGTGGTCGCCGTCGTGGTCGCCGCGTTGGTCGCCGTGGGGATCGCCCATGTCATCGGGGCGGATCCGGTGCCTCCTGATTGCCATTCGCGGGCCGACGGTTCGGTCTCGCTGTCCTGGGTCCATGGTGACGGTGGCCAGTGCGTCGGCTACAGCGACGGCAGCTACCTGTTCGACAGCGGGGGGACCTCGCCCCACGCGGTTGACCTGCGCATCGTGCAAGGAAAAATCCACGACCAGAATCAGTGCGCAAAGGAACTCCACGACCGTTCGCCGGGGGAGTTCCCGTACCAGCTTATGACGCTGGTCTATTTCGTCGGTCTCACGGGGGAGACCGACGGTGACTGGACAGCCGCGCAGGTCGCTGAACTCGAGGGCCTGCTGACCTGGCAACGGGCGTTGAACCAGGTGAAAGGCTCCGCGAAGGGCTGCGCGAGCACGTCGGAGAACCCCTCACGGGTGGCGCTGCGTGTCCTGATCGCCAACGGCGGCAACACGATGACCTACGCGGACCAGGTGGCCCGGGAGCATCTCGTACCGCTGGTCTCCCGGCCCGGGGAGAACGTGCTCGGCGTCATCGGCATGGACCGCAGCACCACGGCGACCGGCCAGGCCGTCGCGACGCTCGGGAAGGCCGGCGTGCCCGTGGTCGCCACGACCCTGTCCGGGGACGGTATGGCGGACCACTCGCCGCTGTACTTCCAGATGGTGCCGGACAACCGGCGGGAAGCCCTGCTGGTCACCAGCTACGCGGTGCGGAACGCAAAGACGCGGATCAGCGTCTACTACCCGGAAGCATCCAGTGATCGCACCGGTCAGGGGCTGCCGGCGGTGGACGACCTTTACGTTTCCACCCTGGTACGCGACATCCAGGATGAGGTCCGTCAGGAGGCTGGCGCGAACCCCCCGGTGAAGCTCACCAGTGATCTGCATGGCTGGTCACCCGGGGGGAACACGCCGGACTGGTTCCGCGCGCAGTGCGCGGCGCAGCATCCGGATGATCTGATCTTCTACGCTGGCCGCTACAACGATTTCCCCGCCTTCGCGGACAGCATGCTTCCATGCCTCCGCGGTACCTCCCTGGTTCTCGCCGATGACTCGGTGTCGCGGTATGTCGTCCAGGCTGCGGGCCATCCCAGCACGGCTGTGTTCCGGTTCGTCGTCAAGGGCGCTTCCGTGCTGCTTGCAGGCAAGCCCTGTTTTCAGGGAGAGGTGAAGGCCGGCGGACCGTTCGTCACCCCGTCCCTGCAGAAATTCTGCACCGATCTGGCCGACATGTACAAAGTAACCGGGATGACCCCACCCGACACGTTGTGGCCGGACGAGCGGATCGGTCTGGCCTACGACGCGGCAAAGCTCTTCGTCGACATCGTCACCAAGCGGCGCGATGCAACCATGGCGGAGATCGGCGGGCTGCTTCGGGGGCCTTTCCCGGGCGACGAGCAGTGCATAGATACGGCCAGCCCGACTGCCGGTGCGTGGCCGGGTGCGACCGGATGCGTCGACTTCGGCACATCCCAGGTCGCGGTGGCCAAACGGCTGGCGATCATCCGCATCGCCCTTGCCCCGACGGACCTGCCGACCCCTCCCGGCCTGACGGGCACACCGCTCCAGGACGTGGAAGCCAACGACGGGTACCCGTGCAAGTATGCCATCAGTGGTCGGATTCCGAGGACGACCGACTGTCTCGGCAACCCCCTCAAACCGCTGGACACGGTTCGCCCAGGGCAGCGCTGACAATTTTCAGATCGTCCGGCAAGCCGCGCTGACCCGTGAGGGTAGTGTCCGGGAGACGGCGAAGGACACGCGGATCGCCGAGCTTGAGAGCGCGGTCGCGGACGGCTCGACGCGGATCGCGGCGTTGGAGGAACTGGTCGTCCGAGTTCGTTGACCTTCTTTGTGGTATCTGGCACCTGGTGTCTGCCCTCGAACCTCGAACATGTAGCAGGATGTCACGCCCGGCCTGGACCTCGCCGTACCGGGCCAGTTGGCGGGCGACCGCGGCTATCCTTGATTGCGCCCAGGCACCCCGGCCCCGCACCGGACCGGACCGGACCGCACTCTGGAGGACCGGCATGGCGACGAACCTCCTGCTCGACAAGCGGACGCCGTGGACCGCGGAGGACTGGCTTGAGCTTCCCGATGACGGCCGTCGGTATGAGATCACGGCCGGAGCCCTGCTCATGGCCCCACCGCCGTCGCCCCTGCATCAGGCCGTCACCGACGAGATCAGGCAGCTTCTTCGCCCTGCCCTACCGAAGCATCTGCGCGTTCAGGAGAACACCGGCGTCCGGCTCGGTGACAACCTGCGTATCCCGGATCTGGTCGTGCTGCGCGCGGAGGCGGTCTGGCGCCCGGGTGCGCTGCTCGCCGAGGACGTGCTGCTCGTCGTCGAGGTCGTGAGCCCGTCAAGCGCCCAGGAAGATCGGGTCGCGAAGCCTGCGCAGTTCGCGCGGGCGGGCGTTGCGCATTACTGGATGGTCGATCCCGCGGACGGCCCCTGTGTGCACGTGCTGCGCCTGACCGGGCCGGTGTACGAGCGGAGCCATCTCGGTCGCGGCGAGGACGTGCTGGCGCTGCAGGAGCCGGTGGAGGTGCGCTTCACGCCGGCGTCGTTGCTTCCGCCGGCGCCGTAGCCACCACCCAGCGGTAGCGGTCCGCCCCACCGAACATGCGGGCGAGAGCTGACTTCACCGGGCTCGATTCGTCCCAGTCCACTGCGACCATGGCAGATTTCGCCTCCGCCGTGCGCTCGTCGCCGAGCCGTAGAGAGTCATGCCTGCCGCCGCGGGAGGGAATGTTTCGGCGCTACGGCGAGTCCAATCAGGAGCATGTAGCCGATTGCGCTGCCTGCCACGACCACCTTGGACACGTCCCACCTGGACACGATCACGATGGAGCGGTAACCGATGGCAGAACGGCTGGACGGCACGGTGGCCCTGGTGACCGGGGCGAGCAGCGGCATCGGGGCGGCGAGCGGCCGGGAACTCGCCCGGCACGGTGCGGCGGTCGCGCTGGTCGCCCGGCGCAAGGACAGGTTGGAACAGCTCGCCGCCGAGATCACCGCCGACGGCGGCCGGGCGCTCGTCCTCGCCCACGATGTGACCGATCAGGCCCAGGCCGTCGACGCCGTCGAACGCACCGTCGCCGAGCTGGGTCGGTTGGACACAGTGGTCAACAACGCCGGCGTCATGTTGCTCGGCCCCATCGTCGGCGCGCCGACCCAGGAGTGGGATCGGATGGTGTCGCTGAACCTCCAGGGTCTGCTGTACGTCGCTCATGCGGCGTTGCCGCACCTGCTCGCCGCCGCTGACACCGGTCCCAGGCGGGTCGCCGACCTAGTCAACATCAGTTCGGTCGCGGGTCGGCGGGCGATGGCGAACGCAGGGGTCTACAACCTGACGAAGTTCGGGGTGACCGCCTTCACCGAATCCCTGCGCCAGGAGGTCACCGAACGGCACGTGCGGGTATCGGTCGTCGAGCCGGGCGCGGTCGACACGGAACTGACCGACCATCTGCGCGAGGAGATCCGCGAAGCGTCCGCACGGCGCTTCGCCGGGGTCGAGAAGCTGGTGGCCGACGACATCGCGGATGCGGTGGCCTACATCGTCACCCGCCCCCGCCGGGTCGCGGTCAACGAGATGCTCATCCGGCCCACCGGGCAGGTGGGGTAGCCGGCGGTCTGGATGCTCACGCTGGCGTACGTCTCCCGGCGAGGCGAGGGGACCCCGGGTGCGGCCCCCTCGCCTACCCCGTTCAGGATGCTCTACGGCAGGAGCCGGTCAGAAGACCGGTGTCGCGCCGACATAGGGGGCTTCGCCCTGCACCACCGTGAGAATCAGTGCTCCCGTCGGCCGGGCCACCGAGCTGGTTGTGGCCGCCGACGCCGGAATGGCAGCCACGCCGGCAGCCAGTAACGGTGCCAGGGCGAGTGTGCCCCAACGGGCGAGAATCCTTGTCGAACTAGTACCCGGCCGTGGGGCTACCAGCCTGAATCGGCCATCACCTGGCGTCGCGTGTTAGTCAATTTCACCCAGGTCAATACGGCTACCTGCTACCCTCTGTCATCTCGCGCCGTCGCAGAGCGTTCCGGTCCAGCGTCCCGCCACGCGCGGCGTCACGGTCGGCGCACCGTGGACCCGGCCGGCCGAGCCTTGCGCACAGGCGGGTCGATGCGATCGTCGGTGCATGCCCTGGCTGGGCACCACCGGCATCGGCACCGAGCACAGGCGGTGTCCACGGCCGGCCGAGCAGTGGATATCGGTAGTTACAACGAGTGATTGGGCGGGTTTACGGTTCGTGGTCAACGCTCAATCCTGAGCGGGCCAGACCACACCATCACGGTGGGCCAGCCCGGACTGGCACGTGGAAGTCCTTGCCTTTTCCGTGATTTCTACGGGAAGCTTCTGTCGGCTCGCCGCATGGAGCAAAGCTCGCGCCGCGGGTCGAAGGAGAATGCGCTGTACGCGGTGCGATGTCGGTGTGAAGCCTGCCGGCGGCACGCGAAACGGACGGGGGAGACGTGGCGGTATTCGGTTTGCGCCGGCTATTCTACCGGCGTTGTTCGATGCGGTCCGCCAGGGACGTCATCGCATAGTTACGGGCAGCCGATCACTTCATTCCCCGGTGGTGGGCGGAGCGTGATCCCGCGCGCTCGGGTAGCGCTTCGACCGTAATCACGGGGCGGGTTCAACGCCCGGCAACGTTTCTCAGCATGTTCAGCACGTTCATGGTGCTCGGCGTGCTCGGCGTGCTCGGCGCGGGAAAGCTCGCTCGTGTCGACCACGCCGGAGATGTTCCTCGAATGCACGTTCGTTGTTTTCCTGCTGTTACGACTAAGAATTGGTGGTGTCGGTCATGACGGAGTCGGCTGGTGTGGAGACTGGTACGGCGGACGGGCAGCCGCAGCTGAGCCTGGGTACGGCGGCTGCGCGCAATCTGGCGACAGTTACCAAGTCCGCGCCACAGATGCAGGAGATTTCCTCGCGGTGGTTGCTGCGGATACTGCCGTGGGTGCAGGTGGCGGGCGGCGTGTATCGGGTCAACCGTCGGCTTACATATACGGTGGGCGACGGGACGATTACCTTTGTCTCGACCGGGGCTGAGGTCCGCGTCATTCCCCAGGAACTGCGTGAGCTTCCCCTACTGCGGGAGTTCGACGACGCGGTGCTCCTGAGCGCGTTGGCGGATCGGTTCGTTCAGCAGGAATTCGCTCCCGGCGATGTGATCGTGGAATCCGGCCAGCCGGCTGACCGGGTGTTCCTCATCGCGCATGGGAAGGTCGACAAGGTCGGCGCCGGAAAGTACGGCGATCAGACCGTGCTGGGTGTGCTGGCTGACGGCGACTACTTCGGTGACCAGGTGCTGGTGGAGCCACAGAGCAGCTGGGAGTTCACGGTCAGGGCGGTGACCGGGTGCACGGTGCTGGCGCTGCCGCAACAGGTGTTCCAGGAGCTGGCTGGCCGGTCCGAGGCGTTGCGGACCCATGTCGAGCACTTCCAGAGCAGGCCCGAGCCCCCACAGAACAAGCACGGTGAGGCGTCCATCGCGCTGGCGTCGGGGCATACCGGGGAGCCTGAGTTGCCGGGGACCTTCGTCGATTATGAGCTTGCGCCTCGCGAATACGAGTTGAGCGTGGCCCAGACGGTGCTGCGGGTACACAGCCGGGTCGCCGATCTGTACAACGAACCGATGAACCAGGTCGAACACCAGCTCAAGCTGACAATCGAGGCGCTACGGGAACGCCAGGAAAAAGAACTGATCAACAACCGGGAATTCGGCCTTCTGCACAATGCCGACCGCAGCCAGCGTATCAACACCCACGCCGGCGCGCCCACCCCCGACGATCTCGACGAACTGCTCAGCAGACGGCGCGACTCCCGGTTCCTCCTGGCCCATCCGCGCGCCATCGCCGCGTTCGGCCGGGAATGTAACCGCCGTGGCATCTACCCGACCGGAGCCGTGATCGACGGCGCCCAGGTGCCGGGCTGGCGCGGCGTACCCCTCCTGCCCTGCAACAAGATCCCCATCTCCGACACGCAGACCACCTCCATTCTCGTGCTCCGCACCGGCGAGGACAACCAGGGTGTCGTCGGCCTCCACCAGACGGGCATCCCGGACGAGTTCGAGCCCGGCCTGTCCGTCCGATTCATGGGTATCAACGAGAAAGCCGTCATCTCCTACCTGGTCAGCACTTATTACTCGGCCGCGGTCCTCGTGCCGGACGCGCTCGGTGTCCTGGAGAACGTCGAGGTAGCCAGATCCCGCGACTAGCCGTGGTGTTGTCCGCGGAGCAGCCGAAGAGGAAGGTTACGTGCGGTTCATGGTGCCATTCGAGCTACCGGAGTTCTATGTGCCCCATCCGGCACGGCTGAATCCGAACCTGGAACGAGCTCGTGAGCACAGTAAAGCCTGGGCTTACGAGATGGACATGGTCGACGCGTCGCAGAACGGCGCCGTGATCTGGTACGAGCGCGACTTCGACGCTCACGACTACGCACTGCTCTGTGCATATACCCATCCGGACGCGACAGGTCCCGACCTTGACCTGGTGACGGACTGGTACGTGTGGGTGTTCTACTTCGACGACCACTTCCTGGAGCTGTACAAGCGAACGCACGACCTGGCCGGCGCACAGGAATATCTTGACCGGCTGCGGGCGTTCATGCCGACGGATGGCGCGATCACACAGACGCCGACCAATCCGGTGGAACGCGGTCTTGCGGACTTGTGGACCCGGACCGTCCCGGCCCGGTCCGCGGATTGGCGGCGTCGGTTCGCCGCCAGCACCGGGAACCTCCTGGATGAGTCGTTGTGGGAGCTTTCCAACATCAACGAAAACCGGATTGCCGACCCCATAGAATACATCGAGATGCGGCGAAAGGTCGGCGGAGCTCCCTGGTCGGCGAATCTCATCGAACACGCGGTGGCCGCCGAGGTGCCCGCCGAGATCGCCGCGACCCGGCCTATGCAGGTACTGCGGGACACGTTCGCCGACGGCGTGCATCTGCGCAACGACCTGTTCTCCTACCAGCGCGAAGTCGAAGAGGAAGGCGAGCTCAGCAACGGCGTCCTGGTCTTCGAACGATTCCTGGGGTGTGGTACCCAGGAAGCCGCCGACATCGTCAACGACCTGCTTACCTCCCGGCTGCACCAGTTCGAGCACACCACCTTCACCGAGTTACCCCCGCTCGTCGAGGAGCATGGCCTTGACGTGGCGGCCAGAGCGGATGTCATGGCCTATGTGAAGGGGCTGCAGGACTGGCAGTCGGGTGGTCATGAATGGCATTTGCGGTCGAGCCGCTACATGAATGGCGGGGCCCATGCGGGCACCGGCGCCCTGGGCGGTCCGACGGGCCTGGGCACCGCAGGAGCGCGCATCGGGTCCGCACTGGTCTCGACGGCACCGCAGCGATTGCGGAGCTTCACCCACATCCCGTATCAGGTCGTCGGTCGGCTTCAGCGTCCCGATTTCTACATGCCCTATTCCACCCGGTGCAGCCCGCACCTGTCCGCTGCACGTCGTCACATCGTGGAGTGGGCTGGCAAGATCGGGATGCTCGACCCGGTGCCCGGAATCTGGGACGAACACAAGCTCAGGGCGTATGATTTTCCGTTGTGTTCGGCGGGGATCCATCCGGATGCGACGGCGGACCAACTGAACCTGACCACGGGCTGGCTCACCTGGGGAACCTACGCCGACGACTACTATCCGGTGATTTTCGGCCGGACGGGTGATCTAGCCGCCGCGAAGGCGTGCACCAGGCGGCTGTCGGAATTCATGCCGGTGGAGTCCGCCGTCATTCCGGTCCCCGTCAACGCGCTGGAACGCGGTCTGGCCGATCTGTGGTCCCGTACCGCGGGGCCCATGGCCGTGAGCGCGCGTCGCATGTTCCGCGGCGCGATCGAGGATATGACCGGTAGCTGGTTGTGGGAACTCGCCAATCAGCGGCAGAACCGGATTCCCGACCCGATCGACTACATCGAGATGCGCCGGATGACCTTCGGTTCCGATCTCACCATGAGCCTGTGTCGACTGGCTGCGGGGCCGACGGTGCCACCGGCAATTTACCAGACCCGACCGATGAGGGCACTGGAGCACGCGGCCGCGGACTACGCCTGCCTGCTCAACGACGTGTTCTCCTACCAGAAGGAAATTCAGTTCGAAGGTGAGATCCACAACTGCGTTCTCGTCATTCAGAATTTCTTCGACTGTGATCGTGAACGCGCTGTCGGGGTCGTCAATGATCTGATGACGTCCCGGCTGCGCCAGTTCGAACATGTTGTCGCCATCGAACTGCCCGCGCTCTGTGACAGTTTCAACCTGGACGCCGACGCACGGGGCGCGGTGCGGGGATATGCCGAGGAACTGCAGAACTGGCTGGCCGGAATCCTCCGTTGGCATCAGGGAACCCGTCGATACGAGGAAGCTGAACTGCGACACCATCCGGCAGCCGGGACACCGCCGTTCGGCGGCCCCACCGGACGAGGCATCTCGGGGGCCCATATCGGCCGGCTCCGCTCGTCGGACGGCCAAGGTGCGGCCAGCCGGTAGAAATACCTTAGAACATCAGAAATATGAAGTAAAGTGAACAATATGCCGCCCGGGTTAGAGCCCGAGCCCGGACGGTCCATACCGGCGGCATATTGCGACCAAATAGTAGCTGCAAATTATTTGCAATAGGTGCCGCGTATCTGAACAGAAATTCACCGAAGGAGGGATAATCAAAACCGGACGCCGCGCTGTCGCCGTCCGAGCTGAACCGGCGCAGCCTGCTGCGCAGCGCCGGCCTGTTGGGCGCTGGGTCGCCGCGGGGAGCGTCCTTGGCGGACAGGGTGTCGCACTCGCCGGGTCATCCGACGGATCCGACCGGCGGGAGCCCTCCGACGGCTTCCAGTGGCTCGCCGGCGACCACCACATCCACACCCAGTACATCGATAGCCGGATCGCAGGAGGGTATCGAAGGAGGGGTATGAATAGTCGGTGCGGCGCAGTCGAGCCGTACCAGACATGGAAACGTGATCAATCGAACGCGACAGGTGGTGCCCATGACTCATAGATCAATCAATATCCCAAGGGTTTCGGGAGCATCGTCTTCGGGTCTGTCGTCTTCGGGTTCGTCGTCTTCGGGTCCGTCGGTCACGGAACTGGTGGCCCGCAGCGGAGACCTCAAGGGTGAACTCGTCCATTTTGCGCAGGGTCCGCGATTCGAACGTCAGCTGACGGCCCAGCTGCTGGAAGCCGCCGACCGACACGGCGGTGCACTCGACGAGAACATGGCGGTCCTCATCATCGATCATTTCGCGCTCCAGCAGCGCCTGAGTGATGGTCGTACCGTCGTCGAGCGTTTTGTTGCCCAGCGCCGTCCCCCACTACCCGAGGACGAGAAGGCGATGGTTCTCGGCTGGCGCGATGTGGTCGAGGGGAGCTTCGAGGTGCAGCGGCGCGATGGTGATGCGTTGGTCGTGCACAACCTCGTCGACGATCTCGTCTACCAGATGTACTCCAACATGGGCCGCGGTGCCTTCGCCGAGCTGCAACCCGGTATGTTCGTGATCGGCCGGATCGTCCCTGTCCATCCGGCGCTGGACGCCTGGCTGGTCAGCGGACATCTCGCCGTGTATCCCGGGTCGGCGGGTCCCCAGCTCGCGCAGGCCGTGGCCGCGGCGGTCGCTACCGTCCCCGAGCTGCTCTTCCGTAATCCGGAGAAACTGGAGCGGGCCTGGGAGCTGCAGGCCGAGGACCGGGCCGACTTCATCGCGTACTTCGGCTGCGATCTGGTCATTCTGCCGCCGGATGAAGCCGAGTACGGTATGCGGGAATACCAGCGGCGTCGTCAGGAGAAGCTTCTGGAGGGCTTGGAGGGGAAGGCCGCTGAAAGGGCACGGTCGCTGGCGCTCGCTCCCGAGCAGCTGTTCCAGTTGCCTGACGATCTCCGCTCGGCCGACACCGTCGCCATCGTCTATGACGAGACCGAAGGACTCAGCTTCTATGGTGATTACGGCCATCTCGATGCCCTGTTCGCAGATCCCTTCCTCGCTCGAGACCGGGACCACGCGGCGCGGTTGCGTGCATACCTGCGGGACGACAGCGTGTCACCGTCAGCCATCCGGCGCCTTGTGGCGCGTCATCCAGCGGAGGTGAATCGGGTCTTTCGCGCGGTCCTCGGCAAGTCGCAGTTCAGCTGGGAGCGGGACGGGGAGGCGTTGTTGCGTCGCAGGAAGAAGGAGTTCTTCGAACGGGAGCCGCGTCCCAGCGTCTCGCCTGTCGGTGACCGCGTGGCCGAACTGCTCCGTGCGGGCCGCTGATCCCCTCGAACATGGGCATCCGTCACTGGCAGCGTCGGTCGGGCTCCCCACGGATGTAGCTGCGCACTGTCACGCCCGGGACGGTCTCGGTGCTGTCCAGTCGGAAACCGTCGGCGTTCATGGCCCGGATGAAGTCCGCCTGGATGGCGCCGACCCAGGCGGTCCGGTCATGGCTGCTCACCAGCCATATCCGGCGGTAGCGGCACAGCTCTGCGGCTGCCTGCCGGAGTTCGGCCGCCGGTCCGCCGGGGGTGGGTCTGTCGTAGAGGGATCGGCCGCCCTCGACGCGCGGGATCAGGGAGCGCGGCAGACGATCGCGATGATTCCTGGCGTAGAAGGTGAACGGCGCATATCCGGCCGGGTTGAAGAAGGCGATCGCGTCCTGTCGGTCCGACCGGTCGACGATGAGTCGTGCGGCAGCGCGGAAATCCTCCGGTGCGGGCGTGTCGTAATAGGCGTGGACGGATACCAGCGCAAAGGTGATGGTAGCGGCGAGGAGCGAGCCTCGTGCGACGAAGCGGGGGAGTCGCGCCAGACCGAATGCGGCCAGCAGGGTCAGGCCGGGAACGGTGACGATCAGGTAGCGCGGGAGAAACAGGGGCGCGAGAAACAGGGATGCGATGATGTTGGCGAGAAGCGAGCCGAATCCCACGACAAGTGTGAACCACATCGGCCGGGAGCGCCATCCCAGCAGTACGCCGAGGGCCATACATGCGCAGTAGAGCCAGAGCAGCGGCGAGGTTCCGACGGCTCCGACTGTTTCGGCGACGGTTTGCGTGATACGGGAAGCACGCAGCGGTGGCACCCATGACAGCCGGGTCGAACCCTGGCGGTTCAGCACCCAGACCAAGGGTGCGCATCCGACGGCCTGCACCACGAGGCCGGGCCACAGGTAGACGATTCTGGCCCGGAACACAAAAATCACCGCGACGATTTCGCACATCACGGTGAAAGCAGCGAGGACGTGTGAATAGAGGGCGGCTGAGCAAGCCAATCCCCACGCGACGGACAGGCCCGGACCGGACGTGTCGAGCAGCCGGCACACCAGGTAGAGCGTCAACGTGACGAGAAAGAGAGTCAGGCTGTAGGAACGAACCTCCTGGCCGTAGTGAATGGCAAACGCATTGACCGCGATCAATATTCCCGCAATGATCCCGGTCGTTTCGCCGAGGAGGCGTCGTCCGGTCGCCGCGAGCAGCGGTATCGTGGCAACGACCGCGATACCGGAAAAAGCCCGTGACCATGCTACGTCGTCTCCGGCGGTGGTCCACAGCTTCAACAGGACGGTATACAGCCCCATGTTGGTCTCGTGGTCCCGGACGAAATCCCACATCGGTCCCCAGTTGGTGGAGACCAGCCCGACCGTGACCCCCTCGTCGAACCAGAGACTTTTCCGGCCTGTGTCGTGGAAGACGAGGAGCGAGGAGATAACGGTTGTCAGCACCACGCAGACCTGGAATCGGGCGGTCGCCCGGCCGGGTAGATCCCGCATGCTCGCCGGGTCCGACCCGCGCCCCCTCGCATTCGCCTTCGCCACGACCATCGGATCATCGGGTACGACGAAAGGGCTTCTCATCGGGTACGACGATAGGGCTCCGGGAAACCCGCCCAGTCTCAACGCGCCGACACGATAAGAGCGCCCGGCAACAGGGTCACGGAACGGACACGGGCCGGGCGCGGTTGTAGGTCAGCAGGTCAGCAGGGTGCGTAGTTGCCAGGTAGCGCGGACGGTGTGGTGTTGTCGTCGAAAAGTTTATGTGTTCGATACCTTTTGTACATGTGGTGGATACCAGGTGGCAATCTGGCGATGTGACGGTTTTTTCGCCACAGATGCACCTTTTGGTGTTTTGTCGGAAGTAGATCGCCTCTCACCGGGCCGAGGAGTTCGTCGGCCGCGGAAAGGACGCACATGATCGCCATCCAGCACGTGACCCGGCAGGCAGCTGCGCGCCTGCTAATGATCGCGATTCTCGCCCTCGGGGTCGCCGGCGCCACACTTTCGGTCACCCATCCCAACTGGTTCAGCGGATCCACCGCCGACGCCGGGGTCATGCCGATCGGCCCGGTCAAGCCGGGCACTCCCACCGGCCCCATCATCGTCAGCACGAAGTGACCTTTCCGGGTCGCTGATCCGTCGGGGAGCCGGGGACTGGGAACCTTGCCCCGACTCCCCGACCAGCTGCGGCGGGAACGGAAACGATGGACGTCCGGGGGGCATGTGGTGGGGGCGGTCATGGTGGAGGCGGTCATGGTGGCGTCAGCCGATGCCGGCTCCGAACACCCGACGAGCACCATCCCCGAACGTGTTTCGCCTCGCCGTCGGCAAAGAATCCCGGCTGCCGTGGTTACCGCGCTGGCCGTGCTGGTAGGCGTTGTCGAACGGCCGCAGCTCCTGGCCGGTTTCTTCATCTGCGCGCTGCTGTTCATTCCGCTTGAACAACTGCTGCCTCTCGTCCGTCGACGACGGCGGGAGGACTGGTATGTAGACGTCGCGCATACCTTCGCGAACCGGCTGCCGATCACCGTTGTCTCCACCGCTGTTCTCACCGTCCTTGCACCTGGCGTGCACCACGCCTGCCCGCAAGCCGTGCGGGAGCTGCTGCTGCGCCAACCCGGCTGGTGTCAGTTCATCATCATCCTGTTGCTGGCGGACCTGGCGAATTACGCCGGACACCGGGCACTGCATGAGCTGCCCCCGCTGTGGAGGCTGCACGCGGTCCATCACTCCAGCCGCGAGCTTGACTGGTTGTCCACGAGCAGGGGTCATCCGCTGGATCAGATCATCAACCTGACGGTCACCGTTCTTCCGCTGTACGCCGTCGGCTTTGATCTGACGTTCTCGTCGCTGTTCGTCGCCTTCCAGTTCTACTTTCCGTTCCTCGCCCATGCCAACACGCGGCTAACTCTGCGTCCGCTCAGCGTCGTTTTTGTCACGCCGGCCTTCCATCACTGGCACCATGCCGATACTCCCGAGGCGGTCAACCGCAACTACGGCGCCGTCTTCTCCTTCTGGGACACCCTGCTGGGCACCCGCTACCTGCCCGCGGGGACCCCATCGTCCTACGGGATACCGCAGGACATGGCGGCATCCTGGGTCGGCCAGCTCATTGCGCCGTTCCGACCACGTCGAACGCGCGCATCGAACTTGTCGGACGTCGCCGCTACGGTGCCCTGTGTCGTCACATCGATGGAAGGGGAAAGCGTGACCCGAACCGAGAGGGCCGTGACCAGCGAGCGCGCAGACCTGCTGGAGACGTTGGCCAAGCACCGGTACTTCCTGCGCTACACGGTCCGCGACCTGACCTACGATCAGGCCGCGCAACGCACCACCGTGAGTGAGCTGTGTCTGGGTGGTCTGATCAAACACGTCGCGAGCGTCGAGCGGGGTTGGATCGCCTTCATCACCGAGGGCCCGTTGGCGATGGAGCAGTCGCCCGCGAAGCTGACGGAGCGGTCCGAGGGGTTCCGCATGCTGGCCGGGGAGACGCTGGCCGGTCTGCTCGACGAGTACGAGCAGGTGGCGCGTCGGACCGATGAGCTCGTGGTGACGTTGCCCGATCTTGATGTCTCCCAGCCGCTACCCGAGGCTCCGTGGTTCGAACCGGGCGCGCGCTGGTCTGCGCGCCGGGTGTTGCTCCACGTGATAGCAGAGACCGCTCAGCACGCTGGTCACGCCGACATCATCCGCGAGGCCCTGGACGGCGCCAAATCGATGGGGTAGTCGCTGGGTAACAGTTCGGCTCCCGCGGATCAGCGGGCGGATCAGCGGGCGGATCAGCCGCGGCGCGGCCCGTCCCAGCCGGTGGGTCGCTGCGTTCTAGAGTGCATCCAATGAGCCTAGGGGTGGGATCCGATGTTGGTTTCGATGTTGGTACAGACAGACGGCGGAGGTCTCCCACTCCAGGGGCGAGTCGCACTCGTGACGGGCGCCGGGCGTGGGCTGGGCGCAGCCCACGCCCGGGCACTCGCGGCGGCCGGCGCCGCGGTGGTCGTCAACGATGTCGGTGCCAGCGTGGACGGCCTCGAACGCGGTATGGCCGTCGCTGACGGCGTCGCTGCGGACGTCGTCGCACAGGGTGGGCAGGCTGTCGTCGACCATTCGGACATCTCCACGTTCGCGGGAGCGGCCGCTGCCGTTGCGTGCGCGATGGACGCCTTCGGCCGGATCGACATCGTGGTGAACAACGCCGGGATCGTGTCACCCGGCACGGTCGAGGACATCGAGGAGGCAGCGCTGCAGCGGCTGCTGGCCGTTCATCTCACCGGCAGTGTCGGTACGATCAGGGCTGCGTTCCCGACGATGCGCGCCCAGCGGTACGGCCGGATCGTGAACACCATTTCGGAGGCCGCGCTGGACACCCGCATGGCAGACAGCGCCGGGTACAGCTCCGCGAAGGCCGCGATCTGGGGACTGACCATGGCCACCGCGAAACAGGGCGCGCCGTACGGGATCACCGCCAACGCTGTCTCGCCGGGGGCGCTGACCAGGATGTCGGAGAACTTCCTCGCGTCGGCCGGACAGCAGGGCAGTGCTGCTGCCGCACTCGACCTCTCCCCGGAACATGTCTCCCGCGTCGTCGTGCGACTCGTCGCGCCGGACGCGGCCGACGTCACCGGACGGGTGGTGCACGCCGCCGGCGGTCAGGTACGCGAGTACGTGCTTCGCCGGACCGGCGACACCGACCTGGTCCGTCGTCTCACCACCCCCTGGCCGCAGCCCAGCCCCTCGGGCTGAGCCGACCCTGGACAAACGTCACAAGACGGGATCACGATCATGGGATTACTGGACGGCAAGGTCGCTTTCGTCACCGGCGCGGCTCGCGGTCAGGGCCGCAGCCACGCGGTGCGGCTCGCCCGCGAAGGTGCGAAGATCATTGCGGTGGACGTCGCCGGCCCGGTGTCGCCTGCCAACGTCTACCCGGCCGCGACATCGCAGGATCTTGACGAGACCGTACGTCTGGTTGAAGCCGAGGACCAGCCAATCCACGCCCGGCAGGCCGACGTCCGCGACTCGGGCGCGCTGGTGGCCGTGCTCGCCGACGGTGTCGCCGAGTTCGGCGGCCGACTTGACGTCGTCGTCGCCAACGCCGGGATCAGCAACTGGAGCCGGTTCTGGGAAATGCCTGACGAGCAGTGGCAGACCGTGATCGACGTTAACCTCACCGGAGTGTGGCGGACCCTCAAGGCCGCGGTTCCGCACATGATCGAGGCGGGCAACGGTGGGTCGATCATCACAGTCAGCTCGGTGGCGGGGATCAAGTCGTTACCGGCTCAGGCCCACTACAGCGCGGCCAAGCATGGCGTCGTCGGACTGACCAAGGCCGCGGCCATCGAACTGGGGGAGTTTCGCATCCGCGTGAACTCGGTGCATCCCTGGGGAGTCGCGACTCCGATGAGTGAGGATCCGACGATTCACAAGGTCCTGGCCGACCACCCGTCGTACGCGGCGTCGTTCGCCAGCCTCTTGCCCGACCTGCCCATCGCAGACTCCGATGACATCTCGGATGCGGTCGTCTGGCTCGCCTCGGATCTGTCCCGGTCGGTCACCGCAACGCAGCTCACCCTCGACATGGGGGCGACCAAGGTTTGACCAAGGTCCGATCAAGATCGGGTGGTGATCACCTCGGGCACCGGTCCGGGCAGGCACGGGATGCTGCAGGACAACGAACGGCGCTCGCCCCAGCTGGCCAGACAGCCGGGGCGAGCACAGATCGGAGCGGATTCAGTGGCATTGAGCCTGGACTCCCGCCTTGGCAACGGGTTAGCTACTGAGCTTTAATGCGTGACGTCGTTGGATCACAGCGTTGCAGATCATGACGGTTCCCAGGTCAGGCCGGTGGCGGCGAGGCAGCCGTCGAGGAGGTCGGGCCGGTGCTGGAACCCGGTCATGTCGTGGCGGATCAGGTCGTTGAGTTCGTCGACACCACCGAAGACCCGGTTGGCGATGTCCCCGCCCTTGAGGACCGACCACGACATCTCCACCGGATTCAACTCAGGGGCGTACCGCGGCAGCTGCACTACGGTCAGCCACAGCGTGTTCGCCGCGGCGAACGCGGCCATCTGGGCGCACACATGCCGGTTCAGGTTTGTCCCAGACCAGCACCACCGGCCGGCCCAGCCGCCGGTGCACGGCCACGATCAGATCCCGGTAGTCCCGCCCCAGGAGAACACCTTCGGCTCGTCCGTGCGGCCCCGGTGCCGCAAGGTCCGGTAGAACAGCCGCGACCCCTGACCGGGCCGGTAGCAGACCATCCCCGCCACCGAGACCCGTCCCCCGACCCGTTCCCACGCACCCGGACCAGCGGAGTATGCCCACGCCGGCCCCAGCTGGTCACCCGTGGCGGTCTCAGGGTCTGCCCGGCCTCGTCCTCGAAGACGAGCCAGGCCCCGGTGACCGCGGCGATTTTTTTACCCGCGGCCACACCTCCCGCCGCCACACCTCCCGCCGCCACACCGCTACCTCCCCGTCGTCACGTTCCACCGCCCGCCGGGCCGGCAGCTGACACGACCAGCCCCGCCGCCGCAGCAGCCCCCACACCCCCGGAACCGTGTAGACCACCCCGAA
>NZ_CAUVXG010000024.1:67784-71554 GCF_963555885.1 Protofrankia sp. Cr2 | reverse complement strand
GCCTATACCGCGCTGGCCCCACCCGGGGCGCCGCCGGCCCGCACCCGGCATGGGGATCATCTTGCGCTCTACTGGGCGGACCTGCTGCTCGGGCTGGCGGCCGACCTGGTCGAACAGGCGCCGGCATCGCCCGAGGTCCGTTGCCGGCTGTCTGCCACGGTCGGCCACGTCCTGACCCGCACCCACCGCGGGCAGCTCACCGAACTCCACCTACAGCACACCCATCCCGCCCAGATCCCGGTCGCCGACCTACTCGCGATGTACGCGGACAAGGCCGCCGACTACTGCTACCAGCTGCCGTTCACCCTCGGGGCGATCCTCGGCGGCCTGGACCCCGACCGGCTGGGCGCCACCCGCACCGTCCTGGAGACCGTCGGGGTCGCCTCGCAGATCATCGACGATATCGCCGGTGGCTGCCCTCAGGTCCTCGAGCAGGGCAAGGACAGCATCGGAGAGATCACACAACTGCGGCGCACGGTCCTGCTGTGTGACCTCGCCCGGCGCCTGCCCGCCGGCGACCCGCTCCAGCCGATCCTCGCCGGCCAGGCCACCACCCCGGAGCAGACCGCCGCGATCCGGGAGGCGTTCCTCACCTTCGGGGCGGTCACCGCCGCCGCCACCCGTGCCGCGGCCCTGGCCGACCAGGCGGCCGCCGCCATCGACCGTCTCGGCCTGGCCGCGCCGGCCACCGCCTACCTGCACGACCTGGTCGACGTCCGGGTCCGTCACAGCCTCGGCGTCCTTACCGCCGGCGACGCTGTGGGATCCGGCTGACTCAATGCCAGCCCGTCCGGTGCGCGATCCACACCCGCCCGGCCGCCGCCGCGGACGCCTGAAACGTCCGCAGATGCGGCACCCCGGGTGGTGCGGGTGCCCGCGACGACCGCTCCCAGTAGCCGGCCACCGCCATCGCGAACGCCGTCAGCACCTCCGGGTCCAGCCCTGCCATCGCGGGCACGTTCCGGATCGCGGCCTCGGCCGTGCCGGGGTGGTGTCCGGCCAGGATCAGATGCGGTACCAGGGCCGCCACATCCAGCCAGGCCGCTCCCCGACACGGATATGACCAGTCCACCAGCCGCACCGCCCCCGTGGCGTCCCGGACCAGGTTGTCCGGGCGGATATCGCCGTGGACCAGCGTGGCCCCGGCCGCGGCCGCCACCCAGCCGCTCTCCCCCGCGGCCAGCGCCGGTAGATGCCGGCACGCCCACCCGTTCAGATCATCGGGAGGATCGGCGGCCACCGTAGCCCAGCCGTGGACCAGCCCGCCCAACTCGTGCGCCGCGGGTGGCGCATCCTCGATCGGGCAGGGTGTCAGTGCCGGCGCCAACGCGGCCAGGGTTGCCACGGTGGCTGTCACGTCGGTCGACCCCGGCCGTAGATCCACCGTTCCACCCGGAAGGTCCTCGAAGGCCAGGATGATCCATCCGGCCAGGTCGGCCGCCCACCGCAGCGCCGGCGCCGGGGCCGCCGGCGGCAACGCCTGGCACGCCGCCGCTTCCGCCCGGTACACCCCCGCCAACGGATGCTCCACCGGCAAACCCTTGACAAAGACCCGCGTCGGCCCCGGCGCGCCACTGGGCGCGCCGACCGTCAGCCGCACCGCAACACCCGGCGTGAACCCACCGGTTTGCACGACCGCCGCCGTCACCGGCCCACCCAGCCGGGCCGCGAGCGCGTCACGCAACGACCCGGGTAGCTGGTCCCACCCAGGGCGCACTGCGGTACCGACGTTCATGACCACACCCTACCGTGGAATGGATCTTTCATGGTCCGGCCGCGGATCTCGGCGATGCAGGCCCGGGTGTCGGTGAGGGTGTTGATGACCCCGAACAGGAGCCCGACCAGGAACGGTCCGACCAGAAGCCCGGGCACGAATCTGACGAGTGGTGGCCGCCGCCGCCGGACAATCTGGCGTGGAAATGGATCGACATGCCCGAGAAGGCGCCGAGTCAAGAGCTGGTGCAGGGGTCCGGCGATGAGTTTGATCCAGATCCAGATCCAGATCCAGATCCAGATCCAGATCCAGATCCAGATCCAGATCCAGAGCAGGAGTCCCGTCACGAGTCCGATCTTGAGCCCCGACCATAGGCCGCCCGCAAGCCCGATTGGTACCCCGATTGCAAGCCCGACCGTGCGGGCCGATATCCGGGGTGCGCCGCGAAAAAGTTCCCACCAGGCGAGATCCGTGGTGTTGTGCAGGTTCTGTTCAAGGTGGTGGGCGAGGAATACCAGCCACCGTTCGGCTTCCGCCGCCGGCCAGGGACAATCGACGGCCTGGTCCGTTGGGTAAGCACCGAGGTGAGTCAACGCCGGCCTGGAAGTCGGAGAGCATCCAGGTCGGAGGTTGTCGCGGCCGCACTCAACGCACACCTGCCTGCCCCTGCCAGCAAGCGGACAGACGGGAAGCGTTGACTGCGCCAGGCGGAAGATCCGCTTGCCGCACGCAATCGCCGCGTTCGCCGAGCTCCAGAAGATCGTCATAGCTGAGCGTCGGTGATCGAAAATCCGGTAACCGCCGGACGTTCGTAACCGCGATGGCATCAGGAAGGGCACACATCGGCGTCCGCCCGGCTCTACCTCGCTACCTGACCGGTCACACCAGCAGGGTAAACAGTCTCAGCGACTGCGCTCTGTACCGAAGCGTAGACTTTTCATATAATTATGAGAGAAAGGTCGATAATGCCCGAATCAACCGATGAGCGCGAACCGGTGCTCGGAGGCAGCTTGCCTACCTGGACCTATGAACACGGCATGGATGTCGAAGCAGCTGAATGGGTCCTCGGATCACTGATCGCCTGGATATCGAAGCAGCTTGACACCGAGCCGGACGAAGCTGCTGCGAGAGTCCTGCGCGAGGAGAGCGCGGCACTGGCTGCCGAACGACGGCGGATGTTGACGGGTGGAGCTGCCGCCGCGGCTCGAGTACTTCGAGAGTACGGGCCCCGGGCCCGGCAACTCTACACATCACCGTGACCGACAGCCACAGGCTTCCCCCGGACGTTCATGAGAGGATCTTCCGAGAGCGCATCGTTCCCGAACTCCTGACGAGCGCCGCACCCCAAACGCATCCCGTCGCTATCCTGCTCGGCGGACAGCCTGGCGTAGGGAAATCCAGCACCAAAGGCGCCCTTCACGAGGCGCTGGTCTCCCGTGGTGGGGCCGTCGACTTCAGCGCCGATCTGATGCGGCCTTACCACACAGGGTTCACAGACCTCCTTCGAGGAGACGAACGCGTCCTGCGCGACCTCGACACCGCGATCGACGAGGATGCCCGCGCGTGGGTCGACAAAGCCGTGGCCTACGCCAGTGATAGACGCATTAACGTCATCTTCGATTCAAACCTCGCCAACGCTGAACGCGCCCGCAGCATCATCGCCCAGTTCACCGACGCGGGCTACCAGACCGAAGTGGTGTTCATAGCCGGTTCTTCCGCCCTCAGCCGACTCGGTGTTCTCGAGCGCTACCAGCGGCAGATCGAGGAACAAGGCATAGGAGCCTACTGTCCGCCAAAGATCCACGATCGCAACTATCAAGGTGTGCTCGGCACCGCCAAACTGATCGACACCGGCGAGATCGTGGTTGACGCCGTTAATGTCTACCGCCGTGGCGGCGGCAATCCCCTCCACACCAACCGTCGTAACGCCCACCGCCACTGGGTTAACGAGCCCTGCGCCCAGCAAGCCATCGCAGACGAACGCTTGCGCCCCTGGTCCCCGACCGAAAGTAGCTGGTTCATCTCCAAGGCCACCGACCTCGCAGACCGCCTCGCC
>NZ_CAUVXG010000024.1:60985-67089 GCF_963555885.1 Protofrankia sp. Cr2 | reverse complement strand
CGAGGCGGTCGAACGTGCTCAACCCTTGCTCCAACCCGTCGATCGTCTGGCCGGCACCGCCCTCGCTGCGAAGCTCGCGGCCCGCGCCGATCCGCCTGCGCCGAGCCCGGCGCGGGCCGCGTTCCCTCAACGACCATCGCCCGGTCAGCGAAAGGTCCGTGGGTCGCAGCAGGCACCATCCCCACCGCCTGCTGACGGACCCTCTCTGGGTCCAGGACCTGCGCGAGGCCGGTAAGGGTTTGCCAACCTCGGGGTCGAGTAGTAACGGATCGGAAAACCGGGGTTACTGTCACATCCGTTGACACCTCCGTTCATGATGGAGGACAGATTGCTCGCCGTGTCCCAGAGCGGGACTCTTTTGTCTGGCTCCGACATGGAGGAGAATGCCCACCGCCACAGTGGCGACTACCAGGCGGTCTGGTGGGTCAACGCCGACAACCTGACGGCGGCAACCACCGGGCTGATCGACTTCGCCGCCGCCCTGTCCCTGCCCATCGACGGGTCACCGGCCACCGTGCTGCGGCTACTGTGGGGCGCGTTAGGTGACCGGACCGACTGGCTGCTGATCTACGACAATGTGAACGACCCGGCCAGTCTCGCGGACCTGCGTCCCCCGGACAGCGGCCGGCTGCTGCTCACCAGTCGCGACCCAACCCTCGGCCATGTCGCAGACTTGGTTGATGTCGGCGAGTTCGACCGCGTCGAGTCCATCGCGCTGCTGCAACGCCGCTACCCGACCCTGTCCGACGCGCATGCAGACCAGGTCGCGGCCGCCGTCGGGGACCTGCCGCTGGCCGTGGAAGAGGCAGGCTGCTTCCTCACCGGAGGTGGCCGGACCGCGTCACCAACCCCGGACTCACCAACCCCGGACTCAGCACCCGGCACCGTCCCGCGGCACTCAGGCCGAGGGGCGGTGCCGGCTGGGCGGGCATAGCCTGTGGAAAACTCGCATTTCTTGTGGACAATTTGCTTACAAGCAGTTCGTCTGCGTTATCCTGATCGCATGGCTACTCCAGAACCGGTCTGCTATGACCTCGAGGTCGTCGTTGACGACCACCTCGTCTCCGAGCTGGAGCGTCACGGCGTCCCGCGAGGCCGCCGCGCGCGTCTCCACCTCGAGCTCGTCCCTGCCTCGTCGGCTCCGGAACCCGACCTTGCTCGTGACCGCCTGGCGTCATTCATCGGAATGATCGACAGTGGCGAGTCGGATCTGGCCGAGAGGTCCAGCGGGATACTGCAGGCAGAATTTGGACGACAGTGATAGTCGACACTGGCCCGCTTGTTGCGGCAGCTGATCGTTCTGATTCCAATCATCACGCATGTTCTGCTCTATTGCGGATGACCGAATTTCCGCTGCTGGTGCCGTCCCCTGTCGTGTCCGAAGTGTGCTACATGATCGGTCGGGTCGGCGGCAGCAAGGCCGAGGCACGATTCCTTCGATTGTTCAGCGCGGGCGCTCTTAGAGCGCCCGGCAATAGGGGACGCGGCGTCGCGGGGCTGGGGCACGCACCTCGCGTCGTTGTCGTCGGTCGGCACCCAACACCTCCGGTGCCTCCCTCCGCCGCCTCGCGATCTACGCACCCCGGCCCCGTTCCTTGATCCACGCCCCTACTGCCGGGCGCTCTTACTTTCACCGAGCTCAACACCACGGATCTTGATCGTATGGCGGATCTCGTTGATCGGTATGCGGACTTCCCGCTCGGTGGGGCGGACGCGTCGGTCATCGCGCTCGCTGAGCGGTTGGGCGTCACGGAGATCGCCACGCTGGACCGCCGTCACTTCGGCGTCGTCCGGCCGAAGCACGTTGAAGCCTTCACCCTCCTGCCGAACTGACCTGCCGAACCGACGTCCACGGTGACGTTGTGTCACATATGAGGCTCAGATGGAGTAGGCGGGGGCACGGCTCGGACGCATGACCGGGTGGGTCCGTAGGCTCATGGTGTGGCGCGGGCCGGAGATCTGCGACAACTGTTCGAGCTGACCGGATTCCGGCGGCTTTTCAGCTCCCGACTGACCTCCCAGACGGCGGATGGGGTCTTCCAGGCGAGCCTGGTCAGCTATGTGCTGTTCTCGCCGGAACGGGCGACATCCGCCGCGGCGCTGGCGACATCGCTGGCGATCGTGGTGCTGCCCTTCAGTGTGATCGGACCGTTCGCCGGGATCCTGCTCGACCGGGTGTCGCGGCAGCGGGTGCTGGTGGTCTGCGCGCTGGCCCGAGCGGTGCTGCTCGGCATCCTCGTCGTGCTGATCGCCGCCGGCCATACCGGTGCCGACTTCTATGCTGCCGCGCTGGCCGTGGTGAGCGTCAACCGGTTTGTGCTCGCCGCGCTGTCCGCGGGCCTGCCGATGGTCGTTCCCGCGGGGCGGCTCGTCACGGCGAACGCCGTGTCGACCACTGCCGGGACACTCGCGACCCTCATCGGCGCCGGTATCGGCAGCGGTCTGCGGGGGTTGATCGGTGGGGACGACGCGGGTGTCGCCTTTGTGGCCGCGCTCGCCGGGGTCGTCTACCTGTTTGCCGCGGGGACCGCCGCCCGCGCGGGTCGGGGTGAGTTCGGCCCCATGCACGCGACGCCCGGGCAGGGCGTTCTCGGCGAGGTCGGGCAGGTGGTCCTGGAACTGGCGGACGGCGCGGGTCACCTGTGGCGGCGGGCGCAGGCCCGGTACGCCTTGGCCGCGCTGACCGGTTCCCGGGCGTCGTATGGTCTGACGTCGGTCATGGCGATCCTGCTCTACCGTAACTACTTCACGGGCGCCGCCGGAGGTCTGGCGGGCCTTGCCCTGCTGGTGGGCGCCGGCGGGTTGGGAACGGTCACGGCCGCCTTCGTGACGCCGCGGGTGACCCGCCGGATCAGTAAGCAGATGTGGATCATCTTCGTGCTGCTCGGCGCGGGGATCATCGAGATCTCCCTGTGCCTGCCGTTCAGCTCGGTGCTGTTGATCGTCGCGTCGGTACCGATCGGGTTCGCCGCCCAGGCCAGCAAGATTTGTGTCGACACGATCGTGCAGGAACAGATCGACGATGCCTACCGGGGGCGCGCCTTCGCCCTCTACGATCTGCTGTTCAACGTCGCCTACGTGGCCGCTGCCGCGCTCGCGGCGATCACCCTGCCGGCCACCGGCAGGTCGGCGGCCATGGTGCTGGTCGCCGGAGTCGGATACATCGTGTGCGCGCTGCTGTACCTGAGCCGACGGACGTCTGACCCGTCTGACCCGTCCGATCTGGACGGCTTCGGGGGAGTGAAGGTCCGCCGGCTGTCGAGCGCCGCAGCGCAGCCGAGCCCGATGACAACGGTTCCCACCAGGACGGCGACCTGACGCCTGAGGCACCTGACCGCGGTCGGACCGCGGTCAGGTGAGCGACGACGAGAGTGGTCCGGCCGCCCCCTCCGGGTGGCCGGACCACTCTCGTACATCCTGGGGCGCTTTGCGCGCCCGGGACGCCTCGCGCGGGCGCTCTTACTCGCCCTCGCCGCGGATGAACGCCTCCAGCTTGTCACGTGCGATGTTGTCGCGGTACTGCTCCGGCGGCGACTTCATGAAGTATGAGGATGCGGCGAGCAGCGGCCCCCCGAGACCTCGGTCAAGAGCGATCTTGGCGCAGCGGACCGCGTCGATGACCACACCGGCACTGTTCGGCGAGTCCCAGACCTCGAGCTTGTACTCCAGGTTCAGCGGTACATCTCCGAACGCGCGTCCTTCGAGGCGGACATAGGCCCACTTGCGATCGTCCAGCCAGGAGACGTAGTCGGACGGGCCGATGTGGATGTTCTCCCGGCCCATGTCGTGGGAGAGCTGGGACGTCACCGCCTGCGTCTTGGAAATCTTCTTGGACTCCAGCCTGTCCCGCTCGAGCATGTTCTTGAAGTCCATGTTGCCGCCGACGTTGAGCTGCATCGTGCGGTCCAGGACAACGCCCCTGTCTTCGAACAGCTTTGCCAGGACGCGATGGGTGATCGTCGCGCCCACCTGCGACTTGATGTCGTCACCGATGATCGGCACACCGGCCGCGCGGAACTTCTCCGCCCATTGGGCGCGGCCCGCGATGAAGACCGGAAGGCAGTTGACGAAGGCGACGCCCGCGTCGATCGCGGCCTGGGCATAGAACGTCGCCGCGTTCTCGGAGCCGACGGGCAGGTAGCAGACAAGGACATCGACGCGGGTTTCACGCAGCGTGGCCACCACATCCACGGGTTCCTCATCGGATTCGGCGATCGTCTCGCGGTAATAGCGACCAAGGCCGTCCAGAGTGTGGCCGCGGGCGACGGTGACGCCCAGCGGCGGCACATCGGCAATCTTGATGGTGTTGTTCTCGCTGGCGACGATCGCCTCGGACAGATCGCGTCCGACCTTCTTCGCGTCGACGTCGAACGCCGCGACAAACTCCAGGTCTCGAACGTGGTACTGGCCGAGCAGGGTGTGCATCAGGCCCGGTACCTGCGCCGACGGCTCAGCGTCGCGGTAGTACTCGATCCCCTGGACGAGGGATGCGGCGCAGTTGCCCACACCGACAATAGCGACACGTACCGAACCCATGACGGTCTGCTCCCTTTGGCTGTGTGTGAAGCGGTGTTGGTTGTGGACGCTGGTGAGTGAGGCGAGGCTGCGGGCTCTGCGGTGACGCCGGATCACCCGGTGGGCGCGACCTCGTCGCCGTTGTCCTCCCGGCCTGGTGGCGTCGGCACAGTGGCCGGCCGGTGCGCGATCATGGCTCCTCCTGCGCACCTGGAGGCCCGATTGATTGTGGAGCTGCGGGCAGGTCTGGTGGCAGCCCCGCGGACACGGCGGTGGGTGGTGGTTGCGTCCGCCCGGTCTCGGCCCGTTCGGTCTCGATCAGTTCGGTCAGCCAGCGGACCTCGCGCTCGACGGACTCGAGGCCGTGGCGCTGCAGCTCGAGGGTGTAGGAGTCGAACCGCTCGCGGGTCCTGGTCAGGGCGGACCGGACCTTCTCGCGCCGTTCCTCCAACCGCCCCCGCCGACCTTCGAGGATGCGCAGCCGGACAGCCGCGTCGGTCTTGCCGAAGAAGGCGAACCGGACGCCGAACATCTCGTCCTCCCAGGAGGACGGTCCGCCCTCGCCGAGCAGGGTGGCGAGGCGTTCCTTGCCCTCGGCCGTGAGAGTGTAGACAACGCGGCTGCGGCCGCCGAGGCGACCCGCGGCAGTGGAGTCGTCGGCGGTGACGTAGCTCTCGGCCGCGAGCTTGCGCAGACATGGATAGAGGGACCCGTAGCTGAAACGGTGGAAGGTACCCAGCACGGTGTTCAGCCGTTTCCGCAGCTCGTAGCCGTGCATCGGACTCTCCGAGAGCAGCGCGAGGACGGCTAACTCCAGCATTGCCGCTCCCTCCACCGTAACCGACCTGGCGGTTGTCTGATCCAGCGAGTGCCTGAACCGATGGTCATGATCTGGCGATTTTGATCTCGTTATGGTGATCTCGTTATGGTGATCTAGCGGTCAGACATATCGCTTCGATACATCGAGGATGCCACTTCGGAGAATCCAAGGCAACAACGGATGTCTGGTGCGGAACGGCGAGATGGTCGGATCGTGTCTCGATGGGCCGTGGCACACCGTGTTCGGAGGGTTCTCCGGCGCTCGGGGCGCATCTGTCCGGACCGTCTGCCGGGTTGCCGCATCCGGCGTACCGTCTTTGCCATGCGTCCACGGTCGGTTATCGACTATGCGCTCGCCCGGCGAGCGACACTCGCTGACCTGCATGCGGGCAGGATGTCGACGACGGACGTCTGTGACGCTCACCCATACCTGATCCGGGCGGCTAGATATCATGGCGAGGCGACCACCCGGCGCTGTCCGATCTGCCGCAACGAACCCTTGATCAACGTCACGTACACCTACGGTGATGAGCTTGGCGTGAACTCCGGGCGGGTCCGGGCCACCAGGGAGCTGTCGGCGCTGGAACAGCGCTTCAGCGAACTGAACGTCTACGTGGTGGAGGTCTGCACCTCGTGTGGCTGGAACCATCTGACCACGTCTTTTGTGATCGGAACGGGCCAACCACGGGCCAGGCGGGGGAGCCGTCGGCGCACGGCAGACTAAGTGGTCGGCGTGCGGAAAGGCCACGATCGCACGCCCTTCGGCCGGG